>JANMWP010000408.1:0-2327 GCA_031394065.1 Chitinophagaceae bacterium | reverse complement strand
TAGGAATTGGTAAACCCATCAGTGTTAAAATAGTTGGTGCAATATCACCCAGTTTTCCGGAGCTGATATTTCCTTTCCGGTTATTGTCTATTAAAAAAAGCGGAACTAGGTTTAATGTATGTGCAGTATTTGGTGTACCATCTTCGTTAATGGCATAATCTGCATTGCCATGATCGGCAGTTAAAAAAACGGCGTAATCATTTTGCAGTGCGGCGGTAACTACTTTTTCAACACATTGATCAACGGTTTCAACGGCTTTAATGATGGCTTCCCAAACGCCTGTATGGCCTACCATGTCTGCATTTGCAAAGTTAAGGCAAATAAAATCGGCCCCCCCACCCCCTAAGGAGGGATTTTCAGAACTCAATAATTTGTTGTTCTTTTCTATTTCTTTTACGATTGCTTCTGTTACTTCTTTAGCACTCATTTCGGGTTGCAAATCATAAGTGGCAACTTTGGGCGATTGAATCATAATTCTTTTTTCGCCTTCAAAAGGAACTTCTCTTCCACCACTAAAAAAGAAACTTACATGCGGATATTTTTCAGTCTCTGCAATGCGTATTTGTGTTTTGTGATTCTGTTCAAGAATTTCACCCAGTGTATTTTTTAAATCATCATTTTCAAAAACCACCTGTACATTTTTGAATTTATGATCGTACTGTGTCATGGTTGTATAATACAGATCCAGTTTTTTCATATCAAACTCAGGCATATCTGTTTGGGTAAGTACTTCGGTAATTTCCCTGCACCGGTCTGTTCTAAAATTAAAACAGATTACTGCATCGTCCGCTTGAATTTTACCGTTTGGTATTGTTTGGTTGATGATTGGTTTAATGAATTCATCGGTAACGCCAGCTTCGTAAGATTTTTTTACAGCAGCCAGCATGTCATCAGTTTTGCTGCCGCTACCATTAACCAATGCATCATAAGCCAGTTTTATTCTTTCCCACCGTTTATCACGATCCATGGCATAGTATCGGCCGGTAATGCTGGCAATTTTGCCCACGGTTGCATTCAGATGATTTTGCAGATCGGATAAAAATCCCAGTCCACTTTTTGGATCGGTATCCCTGCCATCGGTAAATGCATGAATGAGCACATTGGTTAATCCTTCTTGTTTACAAAGACTGGTTAATGCTTTAACATGATTGATATGCGAATGCACGCCACCATCACTTACCAAACCAATCAGGTGTAAAGTTTTATTATTTGCTTTTGCATATTGGATAGATTTTAATAGCGATTCATTTTTAGCAAATTCACCGGTTTTAACAGCAACATTTATCCGTTGTAATTCCTGGTAAACAATGCGGCCGGCACCTAAATTTAAATGACCAACTTCACTGTTGCCCATTTGCCCTTCAGGCAAACCAACATCTTCACCACAGGTAATCAAAGTTGTATTGGGGTATTTTGTATATAAAGAACTTACAAAGGGTACTTTAGCATTTTGTATGGCATCAGACTTTTTTAATTTGCCCAAACCCCATCCATCCATAATTATGAGTATAACTTTCTTCGTTTCCATCCGATAAAACTAAAATATTTGCAGCTAATTTTGACTGAATATTGTCTTTTGGGTATAAATTCAACCAAATCAGGCTATTTTTAATAAGTCTTGGCACGTTTTTGGTGAATTTATTGTTGTTAAATATTCATACCATGAAACAGTTTTTTACTTTTTTAACCATCAGTACACTTCTGAGTTCTTTTACTTTTTTTTCGAGTATTGAGGAAGTGATAACAGCAATAAAAGCCGGTAATGCATCAGAAGTTGCCCGTTATTTTGATAATACGGTGGAAATAAATCTGCCTGATAAAAGTAACAGTTACAGCAGAAGCCAGGCTGAACTGGTGTTGAAAGATTTCTTCAGCACCAATACGGTAAAAAGTTTTACAGTAAATCATAAAGGCGAAAATGCCGGATCGCAATTTTGTATTGGTACGCTGGTAACAAAAAACGGTATTTTCCGGTCAACTGTTTATATGAAGCTTAAAGGGGATAAACAGATTTTGCAGACAATAACTTTCGAAAAGCAATAACAATACCTTGATATTAAAATGCAAACCCCGGAATTTCCGGGGTTTTGTTTTTGTTGTTCTTCACGTAGCTTTGTTGTTATGGACTATAATCAGGAATTGGAACTATTGATAAAAAATGCCCTGGCAGAAGATATAGGCGATGGCGACCATTCCACTATTTCATCCATTGATGCAGCTGTTACCGGTAAAGCTGTTTTAAAAATAAAAGAAGACGGAATACTGGCAGGCATGGAAGTAGCAGAAAAATTTTTCCGCTACATGCAGCCCGATATTATTTTTACTGG
>JANMWP010000379.1:0-3427 GCA_031394065.1 Chitinophagaceae bacterium | reverse complement strand
TTCCTGGTTGGGATCATAATTCGGTATATCCTTTGTGTGCTTGTTTTTTTTGATGTACTGTTTTATTTTTTTTGCAAACTCCACATTACTGCTGTGTCCGGGGCGGTTGGCAATAATATGTGCTTTAATGGGATAGCCTATCAAGGCCAGATCGCCAACTACATCTAATAACTTATGGCGGGCAGGCTCGTTTGCAAAGCGGAGCTCAAGATTATTTAAATAGCCTTCGCTTTTTATCTCCATTTTTTTTCTGCCAAATGCTTTTGCAAGCCGGTTCATTTCTTCATCGGTTACCGGTTTGTCAACCACAACAATCGCATTATTAATGTCGCCGCCTTTTACCAGGTTATTATCCAGCAGCATTTCCAGCTCGTGTAAAAAACAAAAAGTACGGCAAGGGGCAATTTCTGTTTGAAAATCTTTCATAGATTTTAAACTGGCATGTTGCGTTCCTAAAACCGGGCTGTTAAAATCTATTAGTGTGGTAATTTGATAATTTAGTGCCGGAAGTGCAGTTATTTCTACTTTCTTCACTTCATCAAAGTACGAGATATTGGTATCAATTGTGTACCATATTTTAGTAGCATCCTGTTCCAGTACGCCGGTTTTTTCTATAATTTCTACAAAGGGTTCGCTGCTTCCGTCAATAATCGGTATTTCGGGGCCGTTTAATTCTATCAGGCAATTATCTACGCCCATACCAACCAGGGCTGCAAGTATATGCTCAACAGTGCTTACTTTACAATCGCCTTTTTCTAAAGTAGTACCTCTGGAAGTATCGGTAACCAGGTCGCAATCTGCTTTTATAATGGGCGAATCGGGCAGATCGGTACGCTGGAACTGGTAACCAAAGCCGGGATTGGCGGGCATCAATTTCATATCTACATTAATACCCGAATGGAGGCCTGTACCCGAGATGCTGACAGCCTTAACCAATGTATGTTGCTTATCTGGATTAAAATTTTTATCCATGTGTTGCACTTAGTTTTGTTGGCAAAGATATTTAAAATATGCTGCCAGAGAACTTATAACACAATGTACTTAAATGTGGTTTAAAATTGTATCTGAAAGCTTCCAAAAACACCAAATTTAGAACCTGTGCCCGCATAGGATGGTGAAGGAGAGAGCCGCCACACAAAGTCGAGGCGGAATACTTTGAAGATGTTATCAATGCCGGTGCCAACCTCAATATAAGTTTTACCATTCAGCGTTTTGAATCCGTATACTTTTGGATATGGGATGATGACGTACGTATTAATTGCTTCATTTGCGCTACTTAATGAACCCCAAAGTGTTTTTACAGTGTAAAACTGCCGCCATTTTAATTTTCGGGTAAGAGGAATGAAGCGGAAAAGGCCGGAGCCGATATTATGCTCCATATTTACGCCGGCATATTTATCACTTAAATATTCAAACCTGTTCATCAGGTTAAAGGCAAAGGGGTTGTAATAATAAAGATCATTGCCCGGGTGATTCTCCAGGTTGGTGAAAGGCATGGTGCCATTTATTTTTCCCCCATAAACTCTGTAGTATAAAGTTCCGTAGGGAGATATTTTCATCATATCTTTTATGAGCAGGGAATATTTAGTGTAGTTGTAAGCACTGTTAAATAAGCCTTTAAATCCTTTGGAAAACATTACCTCTACAATAGGATATTTAGTGCCAAGGGAATATCGGTTATAATCTGTTTCAATAAATCTTTCCAGGTAAGCAAAGCGTAGCTTTAAGGCAAGTTCAAAATTTGTAAGTGCTGTACCACTGGCTACTGTAAAAGACTTCAATGGCGGCAAATTCAGCAACGGTGTGTATTGCCTGTGTGATACAAACAACTCTGTTGAAAACCCTTTGCCCAAATCACTAAATACCTCAAACCTTAAATCTTTTACATTGATAAATTTCCTGGTGGTATTTGGTTTTCTAACGGCAAGCGAAAAAATATTATCCTGGCTTACCTCGCCAACCTGGTTGATGCCGTTATCTACATCATTTTGATAAGAAAGGTGTAACCTGATTCGCTTTGGTTCTCTTTTCAGAAGCCAGAAAGCTTCTGCCTGTCCTTTAAATTTTTGATCCCTTAACCCATAAGCCAGATACCCATGCAGGTAAATGTTTTTAAATAATTTTTTATTGGTGCCCAAATCAAACCTGAACCTTGTGCCCTGCACTGTATCGGCGCTTATCCAGTTAAACCAAGGGCCAATTTCAAATTTGCCAACATTTCTATAACCGCCAAAAAAGAATTTTAAATTGGTTTGCAATTTTTGAAACTTGGGCATTTCCATCAACTTATCAATGGTTGTATAAATTGCTTTTTCGTTCTTTGATAAGGTATCGTGCCGCAGGATAGTCCATGCCGAATCGGAATTTTTTACAACCGATTTTTCTGTTTTTACAAGCTCTTCAATATGCTGATCTTTAAAAGTGGCGGTTAAGGAATCGCTGTTAATGACAATGTCTTTATAAGATGTTGTTTTACGGCCGATAAGTGTAAGTGAATTTTTACCCAGCACTCTAAAATCGGCAAAGAATTTATCCCGGTTTAAAAATATTACCGAATCATTGATGGGAATATATTCCTGGAACACACTAATACGGTCAATAAAATTAATGTTGGCATCTTTGCCCAGGTACATCGATATCTTTCTTATCTGATAAGTTTTTTCAGTTACCCAGGCATCTCCTTCAAAAGTATTTTGCCCTGCATGCTTTGGCCTGAAAACAAAATGATATTGTTTGCCCCCGTTTACAACCTGTGTATCGGGCACGGTAAAAATATAATAGGCATCTGCATTGTCATTAAAGGGACTGATAAAATCCTTGTCCATTACATTTACAAAATTGCTGTAGATGCTTACATTCTGGTTCATTACGCCCAATAACTTACTGAAACTTGCATTGTTAAAGCCTTTGGTTTGACTGGCTTTAATATTCTCATAAAATTTTTTCGGATTTTTCTGGTATGCGTAGTCACTCAGGCTTTCAATTAAATAAGCGGGTAAAAACGGAGCAGCTTCGGATGTACTGTCCATATTATCAAAAATGAAGGCAAAGTTTTTTAAAAGAAAATTCTTTTTGGCTTTATCGGCGTTAAAGTTTTTAATATCAATTTCCAGTTTATTGTATGCTTCATAACTGAAGTTGCCCAAATCGTAGCGGTTGTACTGTTTCTTTTTGGTCATTATTTTTTTCCATAAATAAAGGCCCCTGTTCCATTTTGCTTTAATAATCACTTCACCTTTTGCGCTGCCTCTTTCCAGCTGAATGTTCAGTGATTTATTGTTTTGCAGATGTGTTATCGGAATTTTATAAATTTCAAACCCGATGAAACTCACTTTTAAAGTATCATCCTTAAAATTGTTTAAAACAAAAGTAAACTGCCCGGCACTGTCAGTTGATTTGCCAACACCTGACCGGGCAAAATAAACCG
>JANMWP010000323.1:0-11443 GCA_031394065.1 Chitinophagaceae bacterium | reverse complement strand
AAATTTTGGTGGAAAAAATATCATAATAAGAGCTATTGCAATAAAAAAAATTCCGATAATAAAATAGATATTTTTAAAAATTCCCATAATTGTAATTTTAGAATCTATCCCGTAAAAAAAAGCTTAATATTAACTTGTGAGAGATACTTGTGACAAAAGTATTACTCTTACTCCATAAATTCATCCAAATCCCTTTTATCTTTCTTTGTTGGCCTTCCTTGTTTGCTCATTCTTTTACCGGTATGAAAAACCGCTGCCTGAAATTTGATACGGTCCAGTTCTTCAGCAGGTGTAATATCCTGATAAAAATTAATGGCCTCACTATACTGAACCCGTTTAAATAATAAGCCGGTTACTTTTATTACCCAGCGTTTGTTTTCGGCTTTAACTTCATACTCATCACCAACCTGCACGGCACGGCTTGCTTTTGTATTCTCCTTGTTAAATTTCACCTTTCCATTATCGCAGGCATCGCCTGCCTGGCTGCGTGTTTTAAACAACCTGATGGCCCATAAATATTTATCCAGCCTCAGTTTTTCCTTTTCCATGCAGGCAAAAATAAATGCTTTTAGAGTAAAGCTGATTAAAGGTTGGGGTAATTGCGTATTTTTAGTTTTTAAAACCTACCGTATATGTTATTTTTCAGAATAAAAATTCTCTTAATATTTATATTGATTGTGCAGGTATCTGCAGCGCAAAACCGTGGCAAAATTAACTGGACTGCAGATGGGAATGCTTATACAAAAATTAAAGACGGTAACATCATACAGATAGATCCTGTTACAGAAGCAGAAACGGAGGTTGTTAACAAATCAAAGCTTTTAGATCCTGCAACAAATAAAATTCTGACACCCCAATCTTACGAGTTTAACAGCAATTATACCCGGGTACTTATTTTTGCAAACACAGTTAAAGTATGGCGGTACAATACCATGGGCGACTATTGGTTGTATGATATCATTGCTGATAAATTAACTAAAGTAGGTAAAGGCCTTCCGGCCCGGTCATTGATGTTTGCAAAATTTTCGCCCGATGGAAAAGATGTTGCGTATGTATGTGAACATAATATTTATACCGAAGATATAAGCTCCGGAGAAATTACAAAACTTACAAGAGATGGCACCCGTAAATTAATTAACGGAACCTTTGATTGGGCATATGAAGAAGAGTTTGGCTGCCGCGATGGATTCAGGTGGGGGCCCGATGGAACCATGATAGCTTTTTGGCAGGTTGATGCAACCAAAATAAAGGACTACAATATGTTGAATACAACCGACAGTAATTATTCGCAGGTTATTCCGGTTGAATATCCAAAAGTTGGAGAATCACCTTCTGCAGTAAGAATTGGTGTGGTTACTATCAAATCAAAGCGGATAAAGTGGATGGATATAGAAGGTGATCCGCAACAAAACTATTTAACCAGGATGGAATGGTCGGATAAGAATGAATTGGTGATTCAGCAACTTAACCGGAAGCAGCAGGAAAGTAAATTGATATACTGTAATGTTATGGACGGTAAAGGGGTAACTTTTTGGGCAGAGAACAGCTCGGCCTGGGTTGATTTAAATACACGTGAGCCCAAAGGCTGGAACTGGATAAATAAAGGCGATGATTTTATCTGGATCAGCGAAAAAGACGGATGGAGGCATATTTATAAAATAAGCAGGGATGGACAAAAAGAAATTGCTTTAACAACAGGGGCCTATGATATTGACGAAATTAAATGTATTGATGAAGCAAACAACTTAATTTATTTTACTGCATCGCCATACAATGCCACTCAATTGTATTTGTATAAAGTAAATATTGAAAGGCCTTCGCTGCTTAAAAGAATATTTACGAATACCAACATTACAAAAGAAGAATTTGATCCGGTATATGCCAATGGCAGGGATGGTACACATGGATACCAGATTTCGCCAAATGGAAAATTTGCCCTGCATTCTTATTCAAGTCATAATGTGCCGCCGGTTAATGAGTGGATTAAGTTACCGGAGAATAAGCCATTAAATGAAGCAAAAAGTATAGAAGCTACGGTTAAAACAGATAGTACTATTGATGTAGAATTTGTAAAAATAAAAACTGATGATTCAATAACGTTGAATGCATGGATTAATAAACCCAAAAATTTCGACTCAACAAAAAAATACCCGGTTGTATTTTATGTGTATGGCGAACCGGCATCATCAACCGTAAAAGACAGCTATGGTGCACAAAATAATTTTTTATACAAGGGTGATATACGTGGAGATGGGTACATACAGGTAACTATAGACAACCGCGGCTCACCTGTACTGAAGAGTGCTGCCTGGCGAAAATCTATTTACCGTAAAATAGGCGATGTTAATATTGTTGATATGGCCAAAGGTTTTGCAAAGTTGCTTGAAATGAAACCTTATATGGATAAGACAAGAACGGCTGTTTGGGGATGGAGTGGAGGTGGGGCATCTACCTTACATTTGCTGTTCCGGTATCCAGATCTTTTTAAAACGGGTATTGCCATTGCTGCAGTAACCAACCAGTTATTTTATGATAACATTTACCAGGAACGGTACATGGGCCTGCCACAGGAAAACAGGGAAGATTTTATAAATGGATCACCCGTTACTTATGCCAAAAATTTAAAAGGGAATTTGTTATATATACACGGCACCGGAGATGATAATGTACATTACAGTAATGCAGAGTTACTGGTAAATGAACTGATAAAATACAATAAGCAGTTTCAGTATATGGCTTATCCCAACAGGTCGCACAGCATATCGGAAGGGGCTGGTACTTTTGATCACCTGTCAACTTTGTATACCAATTATTTAAAACAAAATTGCCCGCCGGGAGCAAAATAAAGGAGATATTAAATCAGTAATAAAAAAGCGTTCAGTAAAAAGAACGCTTTTTTTATATTCAAAGATTAATTTCATTTTGAATAAATAATATGGCTCCACAAAAAAGCAATAACAAATTATTTAATTTGGAGGAATATGCTCAACTTTACCGCATCAAAACTATTTATATGAGAAAACTAATGTTACTGCTTGGCCTTGCGCTGAGTTCCCTGTTGCTGAACGCACAAAATAATTATGCAGTTAAAGTAACCGATTCAAAAACCGGAGATCCGGTTGTTAATGCTTCGGTAAAAATAAAATCAACCAATAAGGGAGCAGCCACCAATAGCAGTGGTACTTTGGTTATTAAAGCTGTACCGGGTGATATGCTGGAAGTCAGCAGTATTGGTTATACCAGCCAGGAAGTTACTGTTGGAGCACAAACTTCTATCAGTGTTATGCTGGAACCGGCATTGGCTGATTTAACAGATGTGGTAGTAGTTGGTACCCGTGGTGCCCCCCGTGCAAAAATTGAAACAGCAGTACCGGTTGATGTAATCAGGATAAACCAGGTAGGTTTGCCTACGGCAAAAATGGATCTTACTTCTGCCTTAAACATGGCAGCGCCTTCTTTTAATTATAATAAACAAAGCGGTGCCGATGGTGCCGACCATGTTGATTTAGGAACCTTGCGTGGCCTTGGTCCCGATCAAACCTTGGTTTTAATAAACGGAAAACGCCGCCACCAGACTGCTTTTGTGGCTTTGTTTGGTACAAGAGGCCGTGGAAACTCCGGCAGCGACTTGAATGCATTTCCACAATCGGCAGTAGATAGAATTGAAATTTTACGTGATGGTGCATCGGCACAGTATGGTTCTGATGCGATGGCAGGTGTTATGAATATTATCCTGAAAAAAGATGTAAATCATTGGTCAATCAATACCGGTTGGGCTGGTTATTATGATACTAAATTTAATGCTGCTAAATTTAATGCCGGCAATCAATATTATTCCGGTAATAAAATTGACGGCGGTACTTTTACTTTTTCGGCCAATGGAGGTTTGGCACTTGGCAAGCAGGGCGGCTTTATAAATATTTCGCTTGATTTATTAACCCAGGGAAAAACATATCGCCAGGTAGATACCACAAACTGGCAAACCGATAAAAATGCATTGCCTTATATAAATGGCGGCCGCAGGGCATTTGGTGATGGTTCTGTTAAAACTTATGGCGCCATGTATAATCTTGAAATACCTACAAGTGCTAAGAAAAAAACTACTTTTTATTCTTTTGGTGGATATAATTACAAGTCGTCAGATGCATTTGCATATACAAGAAACTGGAGTGCAAAACCCCAACGTTTTCCTGTTGATATGAGTGGTAATCTTTTGTATGATGCCGATATTATGCGTACTGCCAATGATGGAGAAATTTATTACAATCCACATATTCAAACCAAGATTGGCGATGTTTCATTTGCTGCTGGTGTTAAAGGAGTTTGCCACGGCTGGAACTGGGACATCAGCAACACCCTTGGCCGCAACGATTTTCATTACTATGGAGATAAAACTTTTAATGCTTCCATTTTTTATGTGGCTGGTGCACAAACTCAAACCCATTTTGATGATGGCGGATTTAATTTTTTGCAGAATACTTTAAACTTTGATGTAAGTAAATCTTATAAAACAATTGCACAAGGCCTAAACCTTGGCTTTGGTGCCGAGTACAGGTACGAGCATTATGCTATTTACAAGGGCGAAGATGCATCTTATAAAAATTATCATCCTACAGAAATTTATTATCCTAACGTAGCAGAAAACCGTACACCGGCTTCAGGTTCACAGGGCTTCCCCGGCTTCAGTCCCGATGATGTTATTAAGTCGCACCGATCAAACATAAGTTTATATGCCGATGGCGAATTAAATGCAACCAAAGCATGGCTGCTTGATGTTGCTGCCCGTTTTGAAAACTATTCAGATTTTGGTTCGGTAGTTACATTTAAATTTGCAACCCGTTACAAGATTGCTTCAAACTTTAATATCCGTGGTTCGGTGAGTACCGGTTTCAGGGCACCATCTCTGCAACAGATAAATTTCAGCAATACACTTACTTCTTTCAGTGGTGGCAATCTGGTTCAATCACGTATTGCACGCAATGGCGATGCCATTACCAAAGCCGCCGGCATACCGGATTTAAAAGAAGAAACTTCTGTAAATGCCAGCCTTGGCTTTGCATGGAAACCAATACCTGGATTGACTTTTACAATGGATGGCTATATGGTTAAAGTAAAAGACCGTATTGTATTATCAGGTTTATTTAGTGCAGATGATACCACTTTACCCATCGGCTTCAGAAATCAGCTTAATGCAATTGGTGTTTCCACTGCACAGTTTTTTGATAATGCTGTTAATACAACCAATTATGGTTTGGATGTGGTTGTAGACTATACAAAAAAATGGGGTACCAATAGTTTTAAAGCTCTACTGGCCGGCAATTTTCAACACATGAAGGTGGATGCCATTCATGTGCCGGCTGCATTAAACGGTACCGTTTTAAACCGCAAAACTTTTTTCAGCGACAGGGAAGAAGCTTTCTTACTGGCTTCTGCACCAAATGCCAAATTCAATTTAAACCTGGAATATAATTTCAAGAAATTCGGCGTGGGAGCACATCTTACTTATTTTGGAAGGATAAAATTGATGGGTTTTGGAGATGCAACTGCTGATAATCCAAATCAAACGGGTATCAATCCAATGGTTCCTACCGATGCAGATCCCAGTGTGTATGTACCTGAAGTATTCGATTTTAAAAGCAAATTTGTTACAGATGTTTATGCATCTTACCGTGCAACAAAAGCTATCACTTTTTTTGTGGGCGTAGATAATGTATTTAATGTACACCCCAACCTGGGTGTAAACCAACGGGCAAAAGGATGGTTTGGCGATAATGAATCTGGTGGCCCATGGGATAGTGTGCAAATGGGTTTTAACGGAATGAAGATGTTTGGTAAAGTGTCTTTTAACTTTTAAAATTTTAAAATAAGGTTTGTTACACAGGGTTGACAACCTTTTAACGGTTGTCAACCCTTTTTTAATTCTGAAGGATTATGAAAAAAAATTTCTCTCATTTCATTTACACACTTCTGATTTTACTGCAGACAAGTGTTTCTTTTGCACAAAGTAAAACTGTTGTCTTTCAATCTGATTTTGGTTTGAAGGATGGAGCAGTATCTGCCATGAAAGGCGTTGCCATCGGTGTTTCGCCCGATCTGAAATTATTTGATCTTACCCATGAAATTCCGGCCTACAATATCTGGGAAGCTGCATACCGGCTTGAACAAACGGTAATGTATTGGCCCGCAGGCACTGTGTTTGTTTCGGTTGTTGATCCTGGTGTTGGTACCAATAGAAAATCCGTTGTGCTAAAAACAAAGAGCGGACATTTTATTGTTACGCCCGATAATGGCACATTGACTTTAATTGCAGAATCATTGGGTATTGAAGCAATAAGAGAAATTGATGAAGCAGTAAACCGCCGGAAAGGTTCTGAAAAATCATACACGTTTCATGGCCGTGATGTGTATGCATACACGGCTGCCAGACTGGCGGCAGGAGTAATTTCTTTCGAACGGGTTGGTGCAGTATTGCCAAACGAGGTAGTAAAAATTCCTTATCAGAAAGCCATATTGGAAAATAAAAAAATCAAAGGCACTATTTCTATACTTGATGTGCAGTATGGAAATATATGGACAAATATTCCTGCAGAATTTTTTAATCAATTGCAGGTTAAGATAGGGGATAAGCTGCACATAGTAATTTATCAAAACAAAATAAAAAAATATGAGGGCGATATGCCTTATGCTGAAACTTTTGGTGCTGTGGCAAAAGGAAAGCCACTGGCTTATTTAAACAGTTTGTTGCAATTGTCATTTGCATTGAATATGGGTAATTTTTCTTCTGCCTATAAAATATACAGTGGCAGTGAATGGACTGTTGAAATAACAAAAGCTACGGGTGTAAAATAAAAATATCTGATAAATAAAATTTTATATGAGAAGACTTGCAATGTTGATTGGTTTGATACTGGGAAGTTTTTTGCTTCATGCACAAAAAAACTACGCTGTTATGGTAAGCGATTCAAAAACCGGAAATCCAATTGTGGGTGCTTCCATAAAAATTATGTCAACCGGTAAAACTATCGTTACCAGTGCGAATGGAAATGTGGTTATGTTTGTCTCTCCCGATGATTCGCTACAGATAACAGCTAAAGGTTATAAAGACAGAAAACTGCAAATGGCAGGACAATTTATAGCTTTAAGTATTATACTGGATCCTTTATCTGGTAAAGCTAAAATTACTCCCAAAGCGAAGAAAAGAAAGCCACTAAAGTCATCTAACTAAATCAGGAAAATGTTAGGTAATGATGTTGAATGAAAAGAGTAAGGTTGTTATAAATAACAGTGATAATCCTGCCAGGAAAAATATATCTGCAATATTTTCCAGTCTTCCGCTTTTTTTGATGGAGCCTCTTATGGACAAAAAAGAAAGGATGCAAGCCGTCATAAACATGATGATAGCCAGTGTGGTTAGCTCATCAATGATTGTTTTGCCGGCAATGTTTAATAATTTAAGCGATGTTAATACAACAAAACAAAGCCCCAGTAAATTAGAAGATGCATTTAAAATATGCGGTGATTTATCTTTCTCTTCATTCATAAAGTCAGATTAAATTTTCCCTGGATATTCCTCTAACGCTTTCTCCAAACAATCCATTGCCGCATTAATAGCATCTACATTAATTACATAAGCCAGGCGAACTTCCTGTTTGCCCAGGCCCGGTGTGCTGTAAAAACCGGTAGCCGGTGCCAGCATTACAGTTTGGTTGTTGTAATTAAAAGATTCAAGTAACCATTGGCAGAATTTATCTGAATCATCAATGGGCAATTTCGCCATGGCATAAAATGCGCCGCCGGGGTTAGGGCAAAAAACGCCTGGTATTGCATTCAATCTTTTTACAATTGTATCTCTGCGTAATTTATATTCTGCCCTGGTGCCGTTGAAATAATCAGCAGGCAAATCAACAGCAGCTTCTCCTAATATTTGTGCAAAGGATGGTGGACTTAATCTTGCCTGCGCAAATTTCATCGTTGCATCAAGCAGTGCTTTGTTTTTTGTAACAAATGCGCCAATGCGGCCACCACAGGCACTATAACGCTTGCTGATGGTGTCCATCAAAACAACGTTATCATCAACACCCGTTAAATGCATGGCGCTGGTATGTGTGCCCTCGTAACAAAATTCACGGTAGGCTTCATCGGCAAATAAATACAGGTTGTATTTGGTAATAAGCTGCTTTAAAATTTCCATTTCGGCTGCGCTGTACAAATAGCCGGTTGGATTATTGGGATTGCAGATTACAATTGCTTTGGTTTTTGAAGTGATTGATTTTTCAAAATCTTCAATGGGCGGCAATGCAAAACCTGTTTCTATCGAAGAAGTGATTGGTTTTACGATAACACCCGCTTCTACTGCAAAGCCATTGTAGTTGGCATAAAATGGTTCGGGAATAATTACTTCATCACCGGCATCCATGCAGGCCATAAAACCAAAAATGATGGCTTCGCTGCCGCCGGTTGTAATGATGATCTGCTCATGCGTTACATCAATGCCAACCGTTTTATAATACTGTACTAATTTTCTGCGGTAACTTTCGTTACCTGCACTATGACTGTATTCCAAAACCTTAAAATCAGAATGACGCACAGCATCCAAACATTGCGGAGGCGTTTCAATATCGGGCTGGCCAATATTTAAATGATATACTTTGGTGCCTCTTTTTTTTGCTGCTTCGGCATAAGGTACCAATTTACGAATGGGAGATGCCGGCATTTGTATGCCGCGGTTACTGATTGTTAGCATACTGCAAATATAAAGCAGAGTTTGGAGTTTTGATGCGAAGGATAGAACACGGATTACACGGTTATAGCTGATTATGCTTCGACAAACTCAGAACGGATTTAATCAGTGTAAATCCGCTCAATCTGTGTCATCTGTGTTCTATTTAAACTAAGTTTGCAGATGCAAATTTTTGAAACTACCAGCCGTATAATTATTACCTGTAGTAACCGTTTATCGCCCTGGCTTCAATTGGAAGTAGCCGCATTAGGCTTTAAGCCCGAGCGAATCTTTAAAACCGGTGTAGAACTGGAAGGAACTTTACTTGATTGTATAAAACTGAATTTGAATTTGCGCTGCGCCAGCCAGGTCTTATTTTCTTTACAGGAATTTAAAGCTGATAATGCAGATGATTTGTACAAAACACTCATCGATTTTCCCTGGGAAGATGTATTGACCGTTGATGGTTATTTTTCCATCAGCAGCAATGTAAGCAATGACACCATTAACAATTCTTTATTTGCCAATGTAAAAGTAAAGGATGCCATTGTGGATCACTTTAGAAATAAAACCGGCGAACGCCCAAACTCGGGACCGGAGCTTGACAAGGCCGTTATTCATCTTTACTGGAAAGAATCTGTTGCAGAAATTTTTATTGATACCTCCGGCGAAACTTTATCCAAACATGGGTATAGAAAAATACCCGGCAAAGCACCCATGCTGGAATCGCTGGCAGCAGCTACTTTGCTGGCAACCAAATGGGATAGAAGATCTACATTTATAAATCCCATGTGTGGTTCGGGTACCGTAGCTATTGAAGCTGCATTGCTGGCCACCAACCGCAAGCCGGGCTTGCTACGTTTTAATTATGCCTTTATGCACCTTACGGGTTATACAGAAGAAATGTACAATACAGAATTCAAAAAACTGGAGCAGCAGGTTGTTGATGTGCCGGGATTAAAAATTATTGCGACTGATATCAGTGAAGATGCCGTAAACATTTCAACAATAAATGCCGGCATTGCAGGTGTGGAAGAGTTTATTGAATTTGCTGTTTGCGATTTTGAAGAAACGATAATACCGGAAGGAGAAAACGGTGTTATTTATTTTAACCCGGAGTATGGTGACAGGCTTGGCGTGGAAGCTGACCTGGAAATTACATACAGCCGAATCGGCGACTTTTTAAAGAAGAAATGCAAAGGTTATTTTGGTTACATTTTTACCGGCAATTTAGAACTTGCAAAAAAAATTGGTTTAAAACCCAACCGAAGAATTGAATTTTATACGAGTAAGATTGATTGCAGGTTGCTGGAGTATGAATTATATAGTGGGACGAAGAGGGTTGATAAATAAATTCGCTTTCATGCTAGTCTGCTCCGTCAGGAGCAATAGATTGGTAGAAAAAATGAAGTAATGTTTAGTAAGTGCCGTCAGGCACGATAGATATATTTTTGTTGCGTACCTACGGCACGCCATATCATTTCGGAGTTTTGTTTTACCAATCTATTCTACCTACGGTACATGAAGCCTTTTGTCTAAATTAATATAAATGGGTTTGTGCTATTCTTTATTCCTGATATACACCAACTTTATCCCCGCTTTATCCGTCTCCCTTTTATCAATTTCAAATTGTGGCGCTGATTTTATTAAAGGCGTTAACTTTTGAAAACCATAATTCCTTGGATCAAAATTGGGTTGCTTTTTTAAGATCAGGTTTCCCACATCTCCCAAAAATGCCCAGCCGTTTTCATCAGCCAGATCGTTAATGGTGTGTGCAATTAACTTCAATGTTTCTTTATTGAGTTTATCAACTGCAGGCTTGGGAGCAGGTTTGCTGGATTTTGTTTTAGCCGGGTTTACTACTTCGGCTTCTGCACCAAATACCGGTATGATTTCCATGTAAATGAATTTATCGCAGGCAACAATAAAAGGGTTGGGTGTTTTCTTTTGGCCAATACCAAAAACTTTCATGCCGGCTTCTCTCAATCTTGTTGCAAGCCTTGTAAAATCGCTGTCGCTGCTGATGATGCAGAAGCCATCTACCTTGCCGGAGTATAAAATATCCATGGCATCAATAATTAAAGCACTGTCGCTGCTGTTTTTGCCGCTGGTATAACTGTATTGCTGAATGGGCGTGATGGCATTTTCCAATAGCACATTCTTCCAACCGTTGACCGTTGGTTTTGTCCAGTCGCCGTAAATCCGTTTAAAAGTAGGTGTGCCGTATTTGGTGATCTCTTCCATCACACCTTTTACATTGCTGTAAGGCACATTATCGGCATCTATTAAAACCGCCAGGCGGATATCTTTTTGTATTTCCATGATATAATTGTTACCCACAAGATAAATCATTTTTCAGCATTAACGTACCAGGATTTTAGAACAGCTAAAGCATTAATTCACCCGCTATCTTTTTTTAACCATTTGGTTAAAAAACAATTTGATAATTCAAAAACCTGCAATAGATTTGCAAATTAACCAAATGGTTAAATTTAAAATGAAACAAAAAGATAAGAATACCGAGCAGGTGATTTTGCAAACAGCCAGGCGGGTGTTTATACAAAAAGGCCTGGCAGGCGCCCGTATGCAGGATATTGCCGACCAGGCGGGTTTCAATAAAGCGCTGGTACATTATTATTTTAAGTCGAAGGATAAATTGTTTGACCTGGTATTTGAACAGGAGTTTGCTCATGTCTTTTCCAACCTGGCAACTGTTGTTTCATC
>JANMWP010000207.1:0-6466 GCA_031394065.1 Chitinophagaceae bacterium | reverse complement strand
AGCAACCTATCCCAACTAATCCTCCAGTACAAAGAAGATAAACAATCAGTTTATAATACTTGGTTTATCAATAATGAGGAACGGTTAAAAGCCTTTCGTTCTATCCGCAGGGGTGTGATGCAGGTAATTGATGATATTAAGAACAAAAAATTCCCCAATGATTTTAAAGGGTCATCATTAGAGTTTGTACTAACCTGTATTACAGAACAAAAGCAGGTATTTGAAGGAGCATCCCACCCCTTTTACTGGAAGCCGAAATTACGAATACCGGATATTTATGAGAACGAAGGGAATAAACAGGCTTTCGGACAATTCTTAGAAAACTGTTTGCATGCAAAGTCAGAAGAACAAATAATAAAAGAAATAATCAGGCTGGATAGTTTAAAAATAAAAGGGCTTGGCCCTGCTGTTGCCAGCATCCTTTATTTTCTTCACCCTACCATCATCCCTCCTTTCAATACTGCCATCATTAACGGCTTTAATTTTTTGTTTAAGGACAAAAAGAAATTGGGTAGCTGGAGTGAATATTTAAAGTTAAGAGAAGTAATGATTGAAACAAATATCCAGCATCGTTCTGAGCTCTCATCTGATATGGGCGCAATTGCAGGATTATTATTTGAAATAGGAACACAGAAGCTGATTTTAGGCAGCGATGAGTATTTATCAGAGCCTGAAAGAAAAAAATTAGAAAAACTGATTGAGAAACGGCAGGAAAGTGTGCAACAGGAAAAAGAAGAAGAAAATCTGCATACAGAAATGCAGTATCATTTATTGAAGATTGGAAATTCATTAGGCTATGACGTAATTGCGGCATCTAATGACCGTTCCAGATCACACTGCGGCAACAGCTTTTCATTTATGAGTTTGCAGCAGTTCCCTGAAATTGAGTTAGACAAGGAGACATTAAATACTGTAAAACTGATTGATGTGCTTTGGTTTAAAAAAGGAACAAATAATGTTATTGCTGCTTTTGAAGTGGAAAAAAGTACCAGTATTTATTCGGGTATTTTACGCTTAACAGATTTAAGTTATACTATTGCTGATGGTGATGAAGTGTTTTATTTAATTGTGCCTGATAAACGAGAGAAAGATGTTTGTATGCAATTATGCCGCCCCGCCATTAAGCAGAATAATGTAGTTATTAAATACATCCTCTTTTCAGAACTCCGCAGCCATTGTGATGCTTTGTGCAAATTTGGCGAAAGCCACCATATTATGGAGAAGATTGCAAAAGCAGTATAATAAAAAAATTGCTTATTAAACTAAAAATTTTCCAACTGACTAAGTATTTAGTTTTTTACTTTTCCCCCGGCAGGAAAAGTAACGCCCAGGCTCAATATCATTTCGTAAGTGCCAAAAGCATGTTTGGCTGTACCTTCATAAATTTTTAAGTTTGAATAGCGGGCATAATCTATTTTGTTTGAGAATTCCAAAAACACATAATTTAAAAACGTAGCCCTAACTGCAGTTTCTACACCAATATTCCACCCTCCTAACTGAAAGCCAGGTTTATTTGCATTTCCAAAAAATTTATTTTCTACATGTGGAATAACAGGGCCAATACCAGCTTTGCTTAAAAAATCGACTTTTATTTTTTCATTTTTTGGTTTGTATAAATGCCATCGTTTTACAATATTAAATAGTAGAAAATTAGCGCCATTATTCAAGTAATAATAAAAATCCGGCTCACTAAAATTAACAATGCTATCTACTGTTTTGTTATTAATTGTTCCCTTAACATGGGCTGCCTGATCAGCAAAAATAAATTTTGTGTGGTCAAAATTTATTTCAATAGCTATTCCTTTTTCTCTATTTATAAACAGGCCCAAACGGTAATTGTATTGCGGTATAGTAAGGGCTTTAGTAAATAAGGCATCATCCCATCCCGGACGGTCATGCCCTTTTATATTTACAAAACTATACTTATTACCAAGCGAAGGTTGATTGATTTTTACTATGCTTCGGGTGTACCACTCTTTATTGTAGCCCCAGGAAAAATAGAATTCTTTTTTTCTACCCGACTTTTTATTTTGGGCGGTAACTGAAAATGCTGTTGTAACAAGTAGCAATAATAAAGTAGCAGTAAAGGCATGTTTTTCGGGCTTCATTGAAATATGTTTAGTAAAATTATGGGATTCTAAAAGTAAGCGCCTTTCTGTTATTTTTAATTTATTAAAAGAATAAAAATCTATGTTTTGTATATCTATACCCCATAATTCTGTAACCATTTTCCATAATTCTGTAACCCTAAATCAGCTTATTGGCCTATCTTTATGTTTCAAAAGTGGGTAATTTCCCAAAATTTGCATTAGTTTTACGCCAATTAATGAAAAGAAAATTATCCATACAATTAAAAGCAGCTTTTCTTTTGCTCGTTTTTGCGTTCAATACTCTAATAGGTTTTGCGTGTGCCATTGGTATAGATATGGGTTTTAATTCTTCTAATCATCATGATGAGGAGGCAACAGAGGTTCATGTGCATGCAGATGGAAAAAGACATGACCATCTTAATCAATCCGAAAAGCATAAGCATAAAGAAAATAAAACTGAAAAGAAAGAAAAAAAGGGATGTTGCAGTGATGAAGTTCAAAAACTCCAGAGTTTAGATAAAGCCCTGAATCAAAATGCAAAAACAGTAATTGATGTACCGGTTTTTGCCGCCATCGTCAGTAATTTCTTAGGTATCGATATTTTTAATTTTGCAAAGGCTTCCCCTCCAGAATATGTTGCCAGGTATTTTTATCCTCCTCCATTAGATATACGAATAGCGATACAGAGTTTCCAGATTTGATTACTATAACTGTGTTTGATGGCAACAGCCCATCAAACTATTACTGTTTTGCCCATCGGCAAACTGTTTTATTTTAGTTATTGTAATCAAATTTTTATGTTCAAATATATTGTAATTGTCTTTACCGGATTGCTTATTACAGCAACCACTTATAGTCAAAAAGTTATTTCCCAAACGGATGCCGTGAGCATGGCTGTAAAAAACAGTAAGAATATTTCCGCTGCCGGCTTATCTGTTTTACAGCAAAAACAATTACTAAAGAGCAGCATTAACCTGCCCAATCCCGAAGTATTTATCGAAAGCCCAACAGGAAAATTTTATACCGGAAGCATAACGCAGTCTTTTGAGTTTCCAACCGTTTATAGCAAGCAATACCAATTGCAAAAACAACGGATTGCGCTGGCAGAAAAAGAAAAGGGCCTTACAGAAAACGAGGTAAAATTCCAGGTAAAACAGCTGTATCTGCTGCTGCAATATGCCTCAGCATTACAGCAACAATTATATATACAGGATACTGTGTATGAACGCATCAGCAAAGCTGCCAGCCGCCAATTTGATGCCGGCCAGATTGATTACCTGCAGAAAGCATTTGCAGAAAGCCAGTATGGCGAAATACACAATCAATATTTACAGGCACAGCTAACTATTAATAATTTTCAAAACCAGTTGCAATACCTTACTGGCTTGCCCGATAAATTTGTAGCAGAGCCACTTAACAAAAATCCGTTAATTGATCTTTCTGTTACCATCGACAGCACCGCATTTGTAGCTAATCCTTCTGTACAAATCTTTAACCAGGCAGGTGTGATTGCACAAAAAAATATTGTGCTACAAAAAGCAAAAGCATTGCCCGGTTTGGCAGTTGGTTATTTCAACCAGGGCGAAAGAAATACCCCCATTGGCAATCGCTTTCGTGTTGGTATTACTCTACCCTTATGGTTTGGCCAATATAAAAGTAATATCAATGCAGCCAAAACGGAATGGGAAATAAACAAGCAGAAAACAACTGGGTTACAGCAACAGCTTTCTGTTCAATTGTTACAGTCAAAAAATGAAGTGTTAATCTATACACAGTCTTTACAATACTATAAAAATAGCGGTATCCCCAAAGCCAATGAAATAATCAGTACAGCAAGACGTTTTTTTGAAAATGGCGAGAATGATTATATCAATTATTTACGGAACATCAACGATGCTTATTCTATACAACTCAAATATCTTGAAACTATCAGGAACTATAACCAGGCTCTACTATCAATAAATTATTTAACAGGAAAATTATGATAAAGAAAATGCTCATTTTATTGCTACTCATCCCTTCGTTGGTTTTTGCACATGGTGGCGAAGACCACGGGGATGCAAAAAAAGAAGGTGCTAAACCTGCAACGTACTTCAGCAGCGAAGCGGTGTCGGATGTGTATGAATTGCTGGTGAAATACCAACCCTTGCTACCCGGTAAGCCATCTGCATTCAAGTTATTTGTAAGTGATTTTAACAGCAACGCTCCGGTTGATAGCAGTGCCACATTGCAAATTACTGTTGCAGATAACCCCAATATTAAATTAGAAGTTACAAGGGTTGATAATGGGGTGTATGAAGTGAAAGGGATTTTTCCTGAAAAAAAATCATACAACCTCACTGTTAATATTAACTCACTGCTTGGCCCCGATTTGATGTTGCTGAATAATATTGCAGTTGGTAAAGAGTTGCCAAAAGCAGATGCAGCAACTGTTAATAATGCCACACATTGGTATCAAAGCACCTGGTTTTTTGGTATAGCCGGGTTATTGGCAGGTTTAATACTGATGTTTTTTGTAATGAAAAGAACCAACAGAAAAGTTGCAGCAGGCATTATCACCCTGCTTTGCCTTTTGCCTACAGCTACCTACAATACAGCATCGGCGCATGATGGCGAAGATCATGGTGGCGCTGCTAAACCAGGCGGCACAATATCAACCAATTTTATGGTTGAAAAAGAAACACAATTTCTTTTCGGCATTCGTACAGAAAAATTAGAGACCGGCGATTTTAATCAATCAATTCAGGCATTAGGTACGGTTGTTCCATCGCCGCAAGGTAATGCTGTTATACAATCGCCGCAAACCGGTAAACTTGTTACAATAAAAGTAAATCCGGGCCAGATGGTAAATGCAGGGCAGGTGATAGCAGTGGTTGAACAGTCAATTGATGCAGGCACACAATCCACTATTATAGCTCAAAACAGCGATTGGAAAGCAAAACGTAATGAGGTGGAAGCACAATACGAGGCTGCAAAAATTCAATACAACCGCTTGAAGAGTATTGAAGACATTGCTGCCAAAAAAGATATAACAGAAGCCAAGGCAAGATTGGAACAGGCAGAAAAGAACCGGGCTTTATATCAAAATATCCCATTACAAAAAGTGCAATCGGCTAAATATTTTAACCTTACATCACCCATTAGCGGTGTTGTGGGCAACTATAATTATGCAGTAGGTTCCTTTATTAGTAGTGGTGAAACCTTACTGGAAGTAACCAATCTTAATAAAGTTTTTGTAGAAGCCCAGGTGTTTGCCAATGATGCCGAACAATTAAAAGCGGTAGAAAAAATAACCACCTCATCAAATATTCAAAATGATACTACAGCTTACAGATTAAAATTAATTTCTACAGCCCAATCTGTTAACGGCGCAAATCAATCACAAAAGGTAATTTTTGAGATCATCAATCCAAAATCGCAATTTAAAATTGGTGAAAATATCAACCTGAATATTTTCTCTAGCAATGTTTCAAGCCAGGTGGTTGTGCCAGACCAAGCCATTGCAGAAATAAATGGCAAACCTGTAGTATTTGTAAAAGACAAGGCAGAGCAATACAGTATCAGCTACGTCAATAAAGGCTCCTCAAATGGTAAACACACGGTAATTATAAAAGGCGTGGAAGAAGGCGAAAGGGTGGTTACTGCGGGTGTTTATCAAATGAAAACAATCTATTTAAATCAATAATCATTTTAATAATCACAAAAACAAACAACAATGACAATGAAACATGTAAGCGTAATTCTCTCAATGGCAGCCGCACTATTTTGCTTCACTGCCGTAAATGCACAAAAAACAAAAGCGAAAACCAATAAAGTGACTGCGGACACAGTAGCCTACAAATGTCCTATGAAATGCGAAGGCGATAAAACATACAGCCAGGCCGGCAAGTGTCCAAAGTGTGGTATGAATTTAAAAGCTGTAGCAAAACCGGCAGCAGCAGTTGCTACAGTTTATCAATGTCCTATGAAATGTGAGGGGGATAAAACCTACGACAAAGCCGGTAAATGCCCTAAGTGCAATATGAATCTTGCAAAATTAGAAACAACGAAAGCTGCAGAAAATCATCAGGGACACAATCACAAATAATTAATTAATCAACAATTAAAATTAAATACATGAAAAAAAGATTTAAAATTTCAATGGCAGTGATAGCTATCAGTGCCTCTACAATTTTTGCAGCTTGCAATAACAGCAGTGGAGATGCAAAAGCATCAGACAAGGATACAACAAAAAATGAAATGACACATGAAGGTGGCGAACATATTTATGCCTGCCCCATGCACCCAGAAGTAATAGGTAAGGAAGGTGATAGTTGCCCCAAATGCGGTATGAAGCTGGAGCATAATGATAATGCAGGCGGACCAAGCAACGTAAG
>JANMWP010000168.1:0-2311 GCA_031394065.1 Chitinophagaceae bacterium | reverse complement strand
AGGGGGCGGAGGGGGTTTTTACCACCCCAAAATCCACGCAAATATCAGCGGTGCCACAATCGTAGCATCACTCTCAACAATAAATTTTGGTGTATTAATATCTAATTTACCCCAGGTTATTTTTTCGTTAGGCACTGCACCGGAGTAACTGCCGTAAGAAGTTGTTGAATCGCTTATCTGGCAAAAATAACTCCAGAAAGGCACATCATGCCATTCAAGATCCTGATACATCATAGGCACTACGCAAATAGGAAAATCGCCGGCAATACCACCACCAATCTGGAAAAAACCAACACCCTTACCAGATGAATTGTTACGGTACCAATCGGCCAGCCAAACCATGTATTCAATTCCACTTTTCATGGTGCTGGCTTTCATTTCATTTTTAATAATGTACGACGCAAAAATATTTCCCATGGTACTGTCTTCCCAACCCGGTACCACAATCGGAATATTTTTTTGTGCAGCAGCCAGCATCCAGCTGTTCTTCGGGTCAATTTCGTAATACTGTTCCAGCACACCACTCAGCAACATTTTGTACATGTACTCATGCGGAAAATAGCGTTCGCCTTTATCATCAGCATCTTTCCAAATTTTATGAATATGCTGCTGCAACCTGCGGAAAGCTTCTTCCTCCGGTATACAGGTATCGGTAACCCGGTTGTAATGGTTTTCCAGCAAATCCCATTCTTCCTGCGGACTTAAATCCCTGTAATTAGGCACTCTTTTATAATGGCTGTGTGCCACCAGGTTCATGATGTCTTCTTCCAGGTTGGCACCTGTGCAACTGATGATACTTACTTTATCCTGGCGAATCATTTCAGCAAGGCTCAAACCCAATTCAGCCGTACTCATAGCACCTGCCAGGGTTATCATCATTTTGCCGCCTTCATCCAAATGGGTTACATATCCTTTGGCGGCATCCATTAAAGCCGCAGCATTAAAATGGCGGTAATGATGTTCTATAAAATTTGAAACCGGTCCCTTGCTCATAATAAATGTTTAAGGCTGCAAAAGTAATTTTTTTTATGTACCCAGCCATTGATTCTTTAATCAACTTTAGTGGCGTCGCACTCTTGTGCACTATCTCTTTATTGAACAATCCAATCTCACATCCCTTTCTTCTTTGTATATTTAAGTTCAAATATTATGTATGAAAAAAATATTGATTTTCGTAATCGCATTAACGTCAAATCATCTGTTTGCCCAAACCACCATTCAACGAGATGCCGAGATTGAAAAAATGGTAAAAGAAATCTCATCCGATTCTTTAAAGTCTTATATAAAAACGATGGTGGCCTTTGGCACCCGTAATACACTGAGCACACAAACCGACGCCAAACGTGGCATTGGCGCTGCCCGTAACTGGGTGTTGGGTAAGTTTAATGAGTTTGCAAAACAAAGCAACGGACGTTTATCTGCTTTTATTGATACCACTACTTTGCAGCCCGACAAAAGAAGAATTGACACCACCACCCTTTTAGGCAATGTGGTAGCTACGCTAAAAGGCACCGATCCCAACGATAACCGCATCTTCATCATCAGCGGACATTTAGATAACATGCGTAGCAGCCCAACCGAACGCATTGGCGATGCACCCGGTGCCAATGATGATGGCAGCGGCAGTGCAGCTGTAATTGAATGTGCCCGTATTATGAGTAAACATGGTTTTCCGGCAACGATAATTTTTGTAACAGTTAGTGGTGAAGAGCAGGGTTTACTTGGCTCAACTTTTATGAGCGAAAAAGCAAAGAAAGAGAACTGGAATATTGTTGCCGTGTTGAATAACGATATTATGGGCAGCAACAACAGCAACGAAACAAACATCATCAATAACTCAAAAGTTCGTGTTTTTAGCGAAGGCATACCGGCTTATGAAACAGAAAAAGCTGCCGCCAACATTCGAAACCTGGGTTTGGAGAATGATGGTAAAAGCCGGCAGCTTGCCCGCTATGTAAAAGAAATTGGCGAACGCTATGTTGATAATATAGAAGTTGTTTTGGTTTACCGCAACGACCGTTTTTTGCGTGGCGGCGATCATACACCTTATGTGCAGCGTGGCTTTGCAGCGGTTCGTATTACAGAGATGAATGAGAATTATACCCGTCAGCACCAGGATGTACGGGTGGAGAATGGCATTCAATACGGAGATTTAGAAGAGTATATTGATTATGAATACCTGCGTAAAAACACAGGAGTTAACCTTGCAAACCTGGCCAATCTTTCTAAAGCACCAGCCATGCCCGACTCCGTAAAAATGGAAGTAAAAAAATTAACCAACTCTACTTTACTATACTGGCAAACGCCAAAG
>JANMWP010000164.1:0-6931 GCA_031394065.1 Chitinophagaceae bacterium | reverse complement strand
TATGGTGAAATATTTATAAACATAGACCCCAAAAGCAGTTTTACGCCCGAAATAAAAAACATATTACTGGAGGGATATAAAAAATTATTTGCAGAAGCAAATCTTGAAAAAAACAATAAAGAAAAAAACGGCTTTGCAACTGCTTATTTAAAAACAATGAATAAACAAAGTTCGCTGGTTTTATCAGGCATCAATACCGAAACCTTAATAAAAATAAGAACCCGGTTTATTTTAGAGTGGGATGCCAGTTACGCTTCCAAATATCCTTTTCATTTATTTCAAATACACAAACAATATATACAGGAAGGATTGTTTGAGGCATACAATCAATGGGTTTTTGCTACTGCACAAAATTTACCTGCTTACCAAAACTGGACCAATACGCATACTAAAGAATATACCGAACTGAACCGTTTTTTAAAAGACAGAATATTTAAAGTGCCCCCCGGCCAATTCTATCATAAATAAACTTATTGTTTTGCCAGTTACCTGTTTCTTACAAATGGGTAAATGCCTATTTTTTATTACCTTGTTGTATAAACTACATATTTATGGAAGAACAACGCGATGAAAAACTGTGGCAACTTGCCAAACGCCGGGCCGATTTTCAAAACAGCCTTATAGGTTTTGTTGTTACAACCGGTATTTGTTGGGTTATCTGGTATCTTACCGGTGGCCGCCACACAGGCTTTCATGGTACCCCATGGCCTTTGTGGGTTATGCTGGGTTTAGGCATTGGCCTGGTTTTTAAATTTATGAAAGCTTATAAAACTGATAAAGACACCATGGCTGAACGTGAATATGAAAAACTAAAGAACCAGAATAAATAAATTGCCGGCTAACCAACGATTGCTATGAATGAGAACTCCAGAATTTTTGATTATATCGATTTTCAATTAAACAGGTTTCCAAAAGCTGATATGTTCAGTGGAAAGGAAAATGGAAAATGGATAAACTACAGCACAACCGAAGTAAAAGATATTGTAAATAAGCTAAGTGCGGGTTTATTAAAAATTGGTGTAAGTGGAAATGATATGACCATTGAAAAACAGGATAAGATTGCCCTGATTTCAAAGAACCGGCCTGAGTGGCTTATGTTGGATATGGCTTGTCAGCAAATTGGCGCCGCCATATGCCCCATTTATCCTACTACCAATGTTAATGAACTGGAATTTATTTTTAATGATGCTACTGTAAAGCATGTATTTGTAAGCGGGCAGGAAATTTTAGATAAGGTAAATATCATCCGCAGCAATGTGCCCAGTTTGAACAATGTGTACTGTTTTGATGAGTTGCAGGATGTGCCATTCTGGAAAACGCTTATAGCAGATATTAGATCTGCTGACCTTGAAAATATGGAAGCTGTAAAAGCAACCATAAAAGCTGAACATTGTGCCACTATCATTTACACATCGGGTACCACAGGCACACCAAAAGGTGTTATGCTCAGTCATCGCAACATTGTTACCAATGTAATTAATGCAAAAAAGAGTTTTCCTTTTACCGATGACCTGGATGGAAGGGCACTTAGTTTTTTACCCCTTAACCATATTTTTGAAAGAATGATTTCGCTTATTTACATCAGCAGTGGTGCTTCTATTTATTATGCCGAAAATTTAGATACCATTGCCGAAAATTTAAAAGAAGTAAAACCATCTTTGTTTGCAACCGTGCCAAGGCTGCTTGAAAAAACCTATGAAAAAATAATGGCAAAGGGGGCTGAACTTACCGGCATAAAAAGAAAATTATTTTACTGGGCAGTGGCATTGGCAAACGAATACGATAATATAAAACCAAAAGGCCTTTGGTATACAATGCAGCTGGCATTGGCTAATAAATTAATTTTCAGCAAATGGCGTGAGGCATTGGGTGGTAATATAAAACTGATAGTTACCGGTGGCGCAGCCTGCCAGGTAAGATTGATAAGAATTTTTACCGCTGCCGGTATTCCCATTTATGAAGGATACGGACCAACAGAAAACAGTCCGGTTATAAGCGTTAACTGCCGCAGAAAGGGAGGCACTAAATTTGGCACCGTAGGTTTGGTTATTGAAGGCCAGGAAGTAAAGCTGGAGGCCGATGGAGAAATTTGTGTAAAAGGCCCAAGTGTAATGATGGGTTATTACAAAAGGCCCGAACTTACGGCCGAAACCATTATTGATGGTTGGCTGCATACCGGCGATATTGGCGTTTTTGAAGATGGCAAATATTTAAAAATTACAGACCGCAAGAAGGAATTATTTAAAACCAGTGGTGGTAAATATGTTGCTCCTCAACCCATAGAAAATAAAATGAAGGAATCGCCATTTGTTGAGCAGATGATGGTGGTGGGAGCCGAACAAAAATTTGTTGGTGCTTTAATTGTACCATCTGTTACTAATTTAAAAGAATGGATGTTGCATAAAGCAATACCTTTTACAACCATTGAAGATGCCATCCACAACCCAAAAGTATTAGACCTTTATAAAGAACTGATTGATTCTTTCAACAATTTTTTTAATCATGTGGAGCAGATAAAAAAGTTTGAACTGTTGCCCAATGAATGGACCATCGACAGCGGAGAACTTACGCCAACACTTAAATTAAAGCGTAAGGTTATTATGGAAAAATACAAAACTGCATTTGATAGAATTTACAGCTAAATAACAAGATTGCTTTACGAATACTGCAGATGTGCAGCATGTGAAAAAAATCCTGATTAAATCAAATTGTTTTCGATAGCATATTTGGTAAGATCAGAATTGGATTTTAAATTCATCTTCACCATTACCCTGGCCCTGTAGGTACTTACCGTGGTTACACCTAACAAAAACATTTCGGCGATTTCTGAAACCGACTTACCATTTGCCAAAAGTTTCATTACATCAAACTCACGGTCGCTTAGGGTTTCGTGTGGGCTTAAAGATGAATTTCCAGAAAAGGAATTGGCTAGTTTTTCGGCAATGGCCTGCGATATATATATATTTCCCAAAAGCGCTTTCTGTACAGCTTTTACCAGTTCGTCGGGTGCGGTATCCTTACTTAAATAACCCGAAGCACCTGATTTAAGGGCACGCAATGCATATTGTTCTTCAGGATGAATACTAAGAATGAGAACCGGTAAATTTGGGTAACTAAGTTTTATCTGTTGCAGGGCATCCAGTCCACTTCTGCCCGGCATAGAGAGGTCACTCACTACCACATCCCATTGGGCAGCCATCACTTTTTTTATCAACGCTTCGGCATCGGCTACTTCTTCAATTACGGCGGTAGGAAATTCATCCAGCAAAATTTGTCTCAGCCCTTTACGAACAACAGTATGATCGTCGGCAATTAAAATTCGCAGCATAATATTCATTTTAAATTGTACTGTTTACCAGGTTTAACGGAACCGAAATGGTGGTTACCGAGCCTTCACCCGGTTTGCTTTTAAATTCATAAGTACCTCCCAACAATAAAGTTCGTTCTTTAATTCCCAATAAACCCAGTGTTCTTTTATTACTGATTGTTTCTAAATTAAATCCAACGCCATTGTCAGTAATACTAAAATATAGCCGGCTTTCGTCTTTATACAATACAGACCTTACCAGGCTGGCTTTGGCATGGCGTGCAATATTGGTAAGGAGTTCCTGGTAAATCCTAAAAATAGCTGTGGTGGCTTCGGGCTGCACAGTTATTTCACCTGCATTATTTATAAATTCAACCTTTATACCTGAACGTTTTTGAAACTCTTCACCCTGCCATTCCAAAGCCGACAGTAAACCCAAATCATCCAGTATACCTGGCCGCAGGTTGGTAGAAATTTTTCTTACTGATGTAATGGTTGTATTTATCAGTTCAATACTTTCTTTCATTTTATCATTAATTTCTTTATCGGCGCTGTTAATTTTACGGGCAAGCCAATGTAAATCCATCTTCAGCCCGGTAAGCTGTTGCCCCAGTTCATCATGTATTTCACGGGCAATATTAGTTCGTTCATCTTCCCGGATGTTTTGGAGGTTACTAGCAAGCTGGCGGATATCTTCGTACGATTTTTGTAAAAGCCCTTCCACTTTTTTGCGTTCGGTTATATCTATCATATTGCCAATTAACCGGATGGCTTTACCTTCTCTATTACGATCAATGTAGGTGCTGCCATATATATTTATCCAACCTTTATTCTCTGTATAGAACCGGTACTCTGCCTCAAAGCTCTTGTGTTGTGAAGTCAGCGCTGCTGCAACTATATCAGCCATTCGCTCCCGGTCATCGGCATGTAATCTCCTTTCCCATTCTGTATAATCGGGAACAGAATCAGCCATTGTTAATCCATACATTTGCTGATGCGCTTCATTGCCCCAAAGCTCATGGGTTTCCAGGTTCCATTCCCATATAGCATCGTTGGTGGCCTTACCAATCAGCTCAAAGCGTTCATTTGATTTTTTTAATGCTTCTTCCGATCTTTTTCTTTCGGTTATATCTCTTAAAAATCCAATAATAGTGTGCGAACTGGCCATTTTGGAATTTACTTCCACTTCTAAAACCGAGCCATCTTTTTTTACCAGCCTTCTTTCGTATAAAAGGCTTTTTCCCTGCATTAATTTATTAATCCGTAAAGGCAATAACTCAATATCTTCATTTGGTATATACGCTGTTGCATGATGCCCGGTTACTTCTTCGTCAGCAAAACCAATCATAGCTTTCATACTCTTATTTACTTCCAGAATAATACCATCCAGATCGGTTATTACAATACCATCCGATGCCTGCTCAATAAGCGAACGGTATTTTTCTTCGTTTTCTTTTAATTTCAGCGATGCTTTTTTAATTTCTGTAACATCTTTAAAAAAGATAGTTAAACCGTCTTTTGAAGGATAAATATGATTTTCGAACCATTTTCCGTGCAGGGGATAATATTCTTCAAGGTCCTGATACTGTTGTGTTTCTTTTGCCAGATAATAGGTATGATAAAAAGGTTTGTCAATACTTTGCGGAAATTCGGTCCAGATATTTTTCCCAAGGAGGCTTTGTGGTTTTCGATTAAATATTTCCTCGGCTTTATCATTCAGGTAATTAAAGTTCCAGTCATTATCAAGTGATACAAATGCATCTGATACCCTTTCAATAAGCGAACGGTATTTATTTTCGCTGGCTTTAAAGGCCTTTGTCCGCTCTTTTACAAGCCTTTCTAATTTTTCGGGTCGCTTAACTATAATAAATACAAGTATTGTACCCAACACGGAAAACAAAAAACCCAATAAAGCAAGTATATAAATTTCTGCAAAGTCTTTACCAATATATATCGGTTCAACAGAAAGTTTCCATTCGCCATCCGGTATATCAACAGAAATTAAATAATCCTTTAACGGTTTTTTTGCATGAGGAATAAAGAATTCCCTTTTTTTTGTATTGGGGTTAATTTTTGAAAGTTGAAAATAATAACCGTCTTTGCCGGTGCGGTCTATACCTGCTGCTTTTAATAAAGTTTCTATTTTAATAACTACAGCAGAAAAGCCCCAGAATTTTCCATTACGGAAAACAGGCAATCTTCCCACAATTCCAAAACCTCCCTGTTTTAAATTAAAGGGTCCCGAAAAAAATAATTCTTTTTTCTCAATAGCCTTAAAAGCTTCTTTATTCCTGGTGGGGTCTTTTAATATATCGTATCCAATAAGATTTTCATTTCCTTTTAGGGGATATACAAATTGTATCACTCCGCCGGCTACCAATTCCAAAACATCGATATTTTTATTGGTGCTGAATATATGTTCGGCTACCGAATCAAAATTTTTTACTACCCCATTATTATCAATAAAGAAAGACAGTATTTTGGTGGCAGACAAACCCGATGATAAGGCTTCCTGCAGTTTATCCTTGGCATTGTTTACCATAACAAATGCTTCTTTTTTTTGTTCCTGCTTTATGATCAGGTAACGCTGATAAATAAGTAAGCTGAATAAAATGGCAAGAACGATAAAAGCTAAAAAGCCAAAGCTTTTATGCCTGCTAAAAACAGAAACAGATTTACCGGTATAATCAGGTAAATCAATTTTGAGTTCTTCATTAACTAAGTTTTTTTTTGGCATTTATGATAAAGGCTTAAAGTGTAACAGGGAATATTGGCAAAGTTGATAAAAATAGATATAAGTTACGACTAAATATCAAGTCAAATGGTTGTCATGCTTTTTTAAAAAACTAAAACTGTGCACTCAAAATGAAATCAAATGCAATTGGTTTGTCGTAATGTAGCTGTCCTTCTAAACAAAAAGTGCAATTTGTTCTATAAAGGCCGGGATACTTTTATTTTGGGTAATCCGTTTTTTGTATAGAATTATCCAATACAGTTTAACAATTATTAAAAAACCACAGCCGTAATACTGCATAAAAAAAAGAAATAATGAATTTATTAAAAACGGGATCAGCAGAAATCAGTAACCTGGTAAATTATTTAAAATGGCTATTCAAACGAAGGCAGCAGTTTTATCTCATTCCTGTACAAAATAATCTTCTTGCTGTTTTCCAGTTGCTTAAGTAATCTTGATATGACTACTCTCGAAGTGGCTAATTCATCAGCAATAAGATGATGGGTAGCTTTTATAACACTGGAACCCGACAGGCGTTTTTTTTCTTTTAAATAAGCAACCAGTCTGTCATCCAGTTTATGAAAAGCAATACTTTCAATTGATTTTAATAACTCTATAAACCGCTCATTAAAACCACGCATGATGTAATTCTTCCAGCTCGGATATTTACATAGCCATTCATCTAATTTAATCTGAGGTATGGCAATTAATTCCACATCATCTTCGGCTATGGCTTTTACTTCACTTTTCTTTGCTTCAATGCAGCAACTGTATGCCATTGAACAGCTTTCGCTGCTGGATAAGTAATACAATAATATTTCATGGCCCTCATCATCCAGCCTGTAAACTTTTACCGTTCCCTTTACAATAATCGGCATCATACGGATATA
>JANMWP010000145.1:0-1764 GCA_031394065.1 Chitinophagaceae bacterium | reverse complement strand
ATTGGTAGACGCACTACCTTGAGGTGGTAGCGCCTATAACTGGGCGTGGGAGTTCGAATCTCCTTTGCCGCACTTAAAAGAGAAGTTTTTACTTCTCTTTTTTTATTGAACCGGCTATATTTTTAGCAATGCAGCTGTGCTTTCTTTTTTCAAATCCTCCATTATTATTGGATTATTTTTTAACCCAATGCTTAACATTTTTTTCCCTTTCTCTTTTTCTCCTCTTTTTAAATATATCAGCCCGGCTGTGCATAACAGCACCGGATTTTTACTGTTTGTAATAAAAGCCGCATTTATATAAGGCAATGCTTTGTCAATTTCATTTCTTTTATAATAAACCCAGGCCATCATTTCATTAACCTCAATATTGTTAGGGCGTCGCTTATATTCTGCCTTGGCATAATCCAGCGCCTTATCTAAATTATTATTTTGCAGGTAAACATAAGCCTGCTCTTTGTCTGAATAATGACCCATATCCGGGTCATCAATCAATGCCTTTGCATTTTTATTCATTTCATCAATCAATGTATTGCTAAGGTTGATTGCTTTATCTTTTTGCCCGGCATTGTTGAAGGCGTTTGCAAGATTTTCTTTAATACCCAGATCGGCAGGCATTAATACAGCCGCCTGCTGGTAATAATAAACTGCACTGTCGTACTTTTTTTCAAAAGAAGCTATACGCCCTAAACCTGCAATTGCATAAGCATAGCCGGGCCTTGCTGCCAACGATACATTATATTGAAAGCTGGCTTTTTTAACATCTCCCATGTTCTCATACAACCTGCCCAGTTGCACCCTGCACCACTCTGTTGCTTCTTCAGCCGGAATTCCTGCTGCTATAGCCAGTTTCATGGCACTTACTGCACCGGGATAATCTCCATAAATTTCACGTAAATATGCAATACGGGAGTAAGACCTCAGATCGGGTCTGATAGAAATCATTTTATCAGCAGCATCTACTGCCGCATTATAATTCCCCATTTCTACATAGGCATCAACCAATAAGCCATAAACAAAAGCACTGTTCGAATCTATACTAACTGCCAGTTTAGCCGTCTCCAACCCTTCGGCAAAATGATGTTGTGATAACTGCAAAAGCGATTTTAACATCAATGCTTCATAATTGCCCGGCTCTCTTGCAAAAAGATTATCTACTGTTTTTAAAGCCGCTTTATCATAGTAAGCAATATTGCTGCTAATTCTAGATTCTATGATATAGGCATTTGCCAACGCCAGCGCTGATCTTGTGTCTGTGGGTTTTGCTTTTAGTTTTGCGATTAAATTATCAACATTTTTTTTAGCTGCCCCCCATTCGGCATTATTACTGTTTCCTATTCGTGGCAACAAGGTATATACAGCATTATTTACTGCCTGTTGTTTATGCTTGTACTTTACTATTACAAAACTTACACCTGCAACAAAAAAAAGCATCAATGCCAGTTGCCAATAATTTTTTTTCATGTTGATATTATTAATGTTGATTAAGAAAAAAAAGAGGTTGCATCTTTCATAGCATGCTACATTCAACTGCAACCTCTTTTTTAATTTTTTGTATTATGCTTTTACTACACGAAGTGTTTGTTTTACAACTCCATCCTTTGCCAGTTTAATAAAATACACACCAGCAGCCATACCGGTTGCATCAAAGCTTTGGGTATAATTACCTACAGCCTGAGTTTTGTTAACCAAAGTTTTCACTTCGGTACCCTGTGCATCATAAACTGCAATTTTTACCTGTGCCGTAGTTTTAAGCTGGTATTCTAC
>JANMWP010000086.1:0-2635 GCA_031394065.1 Chitinophagaceae bacterium | reverse complement strand
CCAAGTTCCTTTTCTATTGAAGTAACCTGCTTGTTTTGAATACCACATGGAATGATATTATTAAAGTAACTCAGGTCGGTATTTACATTCAGTGCAAATCCATGCATGGTTATCCACCTGCTGCAACGTACGCCAATAGCGCAAATTTTTCGTTCTTTACCTGGTACAGCTGCATCAATCCAAACACCGGTCTCTCCTTTACTTCTGCAGCCCTTAATACCATACTCAGCAATTGTTAAAATAATTACTTCTTCCAGATTGCGCAGGTATTTTCCAATATCAGTATAATATTTTTCCAGGTCCAGAATAGGGTATCCTACAATCTGCTGTAGCCCATGAAAAGTAATATCTCCGCCCCTATTGGTATTAAAAAAAGCAATATTATTTGCTTCCAGTTCATCATCAGTCATCAACACATTTTCCTTTTTTCCGCTTTTGCCCAAGGTATAAACCGGTGGATGCTCACATAAAAGGAAATAATTTTGAGTTTGAAGTTTTGGGTTTGGAGCCGATGAATTCCGTATCTGCGATTTAATGCTCACATTTGCATTCAGCAACAATTCCTGGTAATCCCAGGCTGCTTTATACTCAATAATTCCAAGGTCTTTAAATATCACTTTCTGCTTATCCAATGCAATGTTTTAATTTGCAAAGATAAATGAAAGAAGTTCATAGCTAATAGTTGATGGTTAATAGCTATGAACCATCAACTATTAACCATTAGCAAATTACCTGATGAGTAAAGAAATAATAGATATTGAAGATGAACAACCCGAAATTGATGAGTTGTTTGAAAAGCTGGTAATTACAATTCCCAAAGGGCAGGACCCACTGCGTATTGATAAGTTTTTAATGAGCCGCATTGAAGGTGCAACCCGCAATAAAATTCAACAGGCTATCGATAATGAGTTGGTACTGGTTAATGAAAAGCCGGTAAAAAGTAATTATAAGGTAAGGCCATTTGATAATATTGTTGTTTTTGATAACCGATCACCCGAAAGTTCCGATATCATACCGGAAAATATTCCGCTTACTATTCAATACGAAGATGACAGCCTGCTTATAATTAATAAACCAGCCGGTATGGTTGTACATCCCGGCAGTGGTAACCCTAACGGCACTTTGGTTAATGCAATGGCTTATTATCTGCAACAACAAAATCCTGCATTAGATGAAAGTGAGCTGAGCAGATTTGGACTTGTACACCGCATTGATAAAAATACCAGTGGCTTACTGGTAATGGCAAAAACACAAAAAGCCATGAGTGATCTGGCTAAACAATTTTTTAACCATACCGTACACCGCAGGTATATTGCATTGGTGTGGGGCGATATGGAAAAAGATGAAGGCACCGTGATTGCACATGTTGGCAGGCACCAGCGTTTTCGTAAACTTTTTACGGCTTACCCCGATGGAGATCATGGAAAAGATGCCATTACCCATTATAAAGTTTTAGAAAGATATAATTATGTTACACTGATAGAATGCAGGCTGGAAACAGGCCGTACACACCAGATACGGGTGCACATGCAGTTGATTGGCCACCCGCTTTTTAATGATGATTTTTATGGCGGCGACAGGATTGTAAAAGGAACCGTGTTTACCAAATACAAACAGTTTGTTGATAATTGTTTTGATTTGTGCAAGCGCCAAGCACTTCATGCCAAAGAATTAGGCTTCATTCATCCAACAACATTAAAGCCCGTACATTTTGAAAGTGAACTACCCGATGATATGAAAGCGGTTATTGAAAAATGGAAAAAATATATTGGGCACAAAGAAAGTTAGATAATATAATTCCATCCATTTTCATCTGTCTCAATCCCCAATCGTATCTGCTCCAGTTTATTTTTCAATTTAAACATCAATTTATTTTCATCGTATTTCGGCAGCATAAAATCAATACCGTTAATATGAATGGTTTTAATGGGGGCCACCACAGCTGCAGTACCTGCTCCAAAGGCTTCGGTTATAGTTCCGGTTTTAAAAGCCTGCTCCAGTTCAGTTATAGCAATCGGCCGTTCTTCTGTTTTATAACCCAACTCGTTTGCCAGAGTTAATAAAGAATCTCTGGTAACACCATCCAGTATTGAATCAGACAATGGAGCAGTAACCAAAGTATTATTAATTACAAACATCACATTCATCATTCCACTCTCTTCAATAAATTTATTTTCTTTTGCATCGGTCCACAAAACCTGGTCGTATCCGGCAAGCCTGGCATTTTGTGTTGGCAAAAAAGAAGCACCATAATTACCGCCACATTTAGCAAATCCTGCACCGCCCCTGGCAGCACGTATATATTGAGTTTCTACTTTTACTTTTATAGGATCAACATATAAAGACGGCACCGGACCGGTAAAAATTACAAAACGATATTCATCTGAAACTTTTACACCAAACCTGGCCTCGCTGGCAAAAACAAATGGCCGCAGGTAAAGTGCATGGCCGGTTTTAGCCGGTATCCAGGCTTTATCCAGCTCAATCAACTGCATTAACCCATCCATAAAAATATCTTTGGGCACAACTGCCATACACATCCTTTGCAAAGATTTTACAAACCGGTCGTAATGTTTTTCTATACGGAAAATATTAATCCTGTTATCATGCATACGGAAAGCTTTCATTCCCTCAA
>JANMWP010000065.1:0-6856 GCA_031394065.1 Chitinophagaceae bacterium | reverse complement strand
CTCCTTCGTCGAAATGACAAGAGCGTTTTACTTTTCTGCCTATTTACTTTTCTCAGCCTTAAACGTTCCTCCATCTAAATCTTTAATAAACTGTATCAACCCAGGAAAATAATTTTTCTGATCATCATACATACTCATGTGGCTTCCGTTGGGGCAGGTAATATTGTGTCCGTTCTGCACCTGTGTACTCATCCATTTCATGTGTTCGGGATCCATGGTATCGTGTTTGCCGCCAATGGTGAGTGTGGGTGTTTTTATTTTTGGTAACTCTTTGCTTACATCCCAGTTTATTAAATTACCACCAATACCAAATTCGCTGGGGCCCTGCATGGTAACGTATAAAGATTGATTTATTTTTGACAAGGCCCGGTTCATCGGCTCGGGCCATTCAGCTAATGGCAAACGACAAATATGTTTTGCATAAAAATTAGGCATCAGCAGCTCCATATATTTTGGGTTTTCAAAATCGCCTTTAGCTTCAATTTGCCGGATGGTGTCTAAAATTTTCTGATCGAATTGTGGCGCCAAAACTTCCTGTGCATATTTTCCATAAGCCGGGCAATTGCTCATCATATTGCTGATGATAAGGCCTTTCAGATTGTCCTGGTATTTTAAAGCATACTGCATAGCCAGGATGCCGCCCCAGCTATGGCCCAGTAAATAAAAATTATCCTTGTTTAAATTTAGTGCTTTGCGAACCTGCTCCACTTCTTCCACAAATCTTGCCAAATCCCACATGGTTGTGTCTTTGGGGTTGTCGCTCAGGCCGCAACCCAGTTGATCATAATAGATCAGCTCAACGCCTTCGGGCAGTAAAAAATTTTCGAAGCATTCAAAATATTCGTGTGTGGCGCCCGGGCCGCCGTTTAACAAAAGCAATTTTATTTTTGGGTTGTTGCCAATGCGTTTTGTCCAGATATTGAACTTGCCTTTGGGGGTTTCTATTGGTATTATTTTAACACCACCGGTTTGCAATTCTTTGTACAAATCATTACTGGCAGTAACTGCAGTTTCATTGCGTTGGTTATTGCAGGCAATAAAAGTGATTGAAATAATTAGAATAAGTAAATTTTTCATACACATTATTTTAGGTGAGTGGAGTAATAAATTCTTTAAAAATATTTTGTTTTATAGCCGCCCATTCATTATTGATAAAGCTAAAATATACGGTATCTCTTGTAGTGCCGTCATCATTTATAATATTTTTTCTAAACACCCCTTCTTTTACCGCACCTATCTTAAGCATGGCTTTTTGCGATTTCAGATTCAGCATGCTTGTTTTTAATTCTATCCTGTTAAGCCCAAGCGTTTCAAATCCAAAACTCAGTAATAAAAATTTACAGTGTTTGTTAAAACCTGTTCCCTGCAGTGAGGGATGAATCCATGTCCATCCGATTTCTACTTTTTTATGTGCAAATTCGATATTGCCATAGCGGGTGCAGCCAGCATATTGCTGTGTTTGTTTATTAAAATAGGCAAAAGGATATGATTTTTTATTTTGTTTCTCTGCTATTGCCGCATCAAAATATTTTCTGAAAGTTTCCTTTGAATTTATTTTAGCAACTGTAAATAACCAAAGCGTTTCTTCCATTGCTACCGGAAGCAATAATTCAAAATGCCTTTCCTGCAAAGGTTCTATGCGTACCAATTCATCCTCGAGGATGATATCCTGTTCAAAAAAATTTTCGGTTGTAATCATATCAGTTTTTATCTTTTATTAGTTTGGCAACAACTTTATCAATGGGTAAGCTTACTGCTTCATCAGAAAAATCTTCCCAATTTATAAACCGAAAGGTCTCTGTTTCACCGGTTTCCTCATACATTTTTAATTGCTGTTCATCAAAATCAAATGTTTTGGTACGAAGTGGAACGGTTATTTCTTCCAATGCTTCTGCAAAATAATAAATGGAGATGATCTGGTGAGCAGTATTGAAAGCACTTTGCTGGTAAAAATCGGTGGTATAAATATGATCTGCAACTTTTACTTTTAAATGCATTTCTTCCATAAATTCCCTCTCAAGACATGCCCTTGTTCCTTCACCAAATTCCAAACCGCCGCCCGGAAATTTAGTTATGTAAGCACCACGTATAAATTCATCGCTAACTAAAACCTGCCGGTCTTCATTTATTAAAATGCCATAAACCCTGATGTTGAACATGCTGATCATCGCTTGTAACGTTTTGCGTAATTCCAGATTACGAAACCCAGAATAATGATTGAAAGTATAACAGGCAACCAAAAAGCCATGCGACTTTCTCTATACGGAATGGGTACATTCATACCATAAATACTGGCAATTAAAACCGGTACGCTTAAGAAGATAGTGAGTGTGGTCAATCGTTTTAAAACATCATTCTGATTATTGCTGATGATGCTTGCAAAGGCATCCAGCGTACTGTTCAGGATGTTTGTATAGGTGTTTGCCATTTCCAATGCCTGCGAAGTTTCAACAATCAGATCTTCCAGCATATCCCTTTCTTCTTCATTTAACTTTAAAATATTGGTGCGGCTTATCTTCATCATCAGCAGTTCGTTGCTACGCAATGCGGTAAGAAAATAAACAAAGCTTTTTTGAATACGCATCAGTTGCAGCAACTCTTCATTCCGGTTGCTGTCGTACAGTTTTTGTTCCAGGCTGTTGCGGCGGGTGTTAATCTCTTTTAAATAATCCTGGAAGTTGGTAGTTATCTTTTCAAATATTTTCAGCACCATCATATTCATCCTATCCGGGTTGCGGTGCTGAAAACTGTTCAGGAATTTTTTGATAGCTTCATTCTCAAATGAATTAACGGTAACAATCTGATTATGGGTTAAAATAATACAAATGGGAATGGTTATATAAAATGAATCACTAAGGTTAAATGAATTGTTTTCGGTTGGTGTTTTTATTACAATGAGTTTTACATCATCTTCAATTTCGTAACGGCTGCGTTCGTCAATATCCAGTGAATCTTTTAAAAAGTCTATGGGTATGTTCATGGTTTCACTCAGCTCACTGAATTCTTCCTGCTTCAATGGCGGCAGCACGTTTACCCAAACAGCCTGTTCGGCTTTATCAATGGCAACGGTTTTTTGGTCGGTATTTTTAAAGTACTGAATCATGGGGTTTCAACGGGTTTTTGAATACTTTGTAAATGATGTTCGGTATGAAAAATGGTAAAATAACAAAGCTCTCTTAATGTAATGCGGCCCAGCAGCGGGTGTTTTACCAGGTAGTTGTCTAAATCTTTTTCAGATCTGTTATTGGTTAATGCTTTAATAAATTTACAGGTTGCTTTATTCCAGTTGGCCAGTAATTTTTCTTTACCGTATTTAATTTCAATGGGTTTAGGAACAAACCTGCCGCTGGCCCGGCCACCGGCACTTAGCTTTGTATAATATTTATCTTTTAATTCATCAAAAGTTCTCGATGCCCGGTTGGGTGTTCCCGCAATCCATCTTACTAAAAATTTGGGAAGCCAGTATGCCAGGGAACTCATGTTGGTAGAAATAATAAGGTGCTGCATATTTTCAGCTGCCGACCATTTATTTTCCGGCCTTTTAAAAAGTACGGTTTCATCAATGCCGGCACAGGTTGCTGAAAACCGGTTAAATATTTTTTCTGTAGCAGTTATAATTTCTGTTTTTGTCATATTTCAATTTCGCCTTTGTACACCAGTTCTGCAGGCCCGCAAAGCCAGATATTGTCAAAATGTTCATCATCTATTTTATTATACTCAACACTGAGGCGGCCGCCAGGTGTTTTTACTTCAACGCGGTTAAATCCATTTTCGTTGTGTGCATTCAGTAATGCCGATGCCGTTACACCGGTGCCACAGCTCATGGTTTCGTCCTCTACACCACGTTCGTAGGTGCGTACAAAAATGCCATCCTCATCCGTTGTTTCCACAAAATTAACATTGATTCCTTCTTTCTCAAAGTGTTTACTGTAGCGTATTTCACGGCCGGTTGTTACCACATCTATATCTTCTACATTGGTGGCAAATTTTACAAAATGGGGCGATCCGGTATTCAGTATGGCATGGCCCGAATGATAATCTACTTTATTTACATCCTGCATTTTTAAGCGAACAATACCCTGCATATCAATATCTGCTTCGTGTTTGCCATCAATGGCCATAAACTGATAAATACTTTTGTGCATGCCCTGGCTTTTGGCAAATTGCACCAGGCAACGCCCCCCATTACCACACATGCTGCTTTCGTTACCATCGGCATTAAAATAAATCATTTCAAAATCCAGTTCGGGATGATTGTTCAGTAACATTAAACCATCGGCACCAACACCAAACCTGCGGTTGCAGATATGTTTTACCTGCGTTGGGGTAAGGGTATCGTATTGATGATTTCTGTTTTCCAGAATTACAAAATCGTTGCCGGTACCCTGGTATTTAAAAAATTCTATTTTCATTTTATATGGTTGATTCTGATATAACCTGTAAAGATTGCTTAATTAAATTTTCAACAGCCAGTGCGCCATTGGCCGAAAATTCCTTGCTGATGCGGTTGGCAACAATCGCACTCAGGCTCAGGCAATGATGCCCCAATGCATTTCCCAATCCATAAATAGCAGATGTTTCCATTTCAAAATTAGTTATTCGGTAATTGCCAAAACTAAAATTTGTAAGGTTATCAATCAGCATCGGATATCCCAGTCCCAGCCTGAGTATGCGGCCCTGCGGGCCATAAAAACCCGGACAGGTTACGGTGATGCCGTGATGATAATCTTTTGTAAAATGTTTTATCAATGAAGCGCCTGCCATATTTATGTATGGAGAAACCTTGCCGGAATTAAGTTGGGTATGCGTACTGAAAGCCTGTAAGATCTGATTTTCTTCTTCATTATTTTCCAACCGGTAAAAGTGCATCAGGTTATCAAGGCCAAGCCCGTGGGTGCTTGCAACAAAACTATCAACCGGTATATCTTTTTGTAAAGAACCGGATGTGCCAAGGCGTATAATATGTAAGCGGGTAAGTTCGTGTTTAATAAACCTGCTTTCAAAATCAATATTTACCAGGGCATCCAGTTCGTTCAGCACAATATCAATATTATCGGGGCCAATGCCGGTACTAACACAACTGATTCTTTTATTACCCAGGTAACCGGTATGTGTAACAAATTCCCGGTGGTTGTTCCGGTATTCTATTTTATCAAAATGTTTGCTTACTTCACCAACGCGGTCGGGGTCGCCAACTGTGATGATGGTAGTGGCAATCTCTTCGGGCCGGCAATTTAAATGATAAACCGCACCACGGTCATTAATGATCAATTCAGATTCGGCAATCCGGTTCATATTTTTTTGGTTTAGAATTGGGGTTGTGCAATTTTCTTTAAAATTACCCTATTTTTGCACTTGTAAAAAATGAATTCTATATTGACCATTCAACATTCCTTGTTTAATATTCGATATTCATTATTCACATGGTCCTGTAGCCGAGTGGCTAGGCAAAGCTCTGCAAAAGCTTCTACACCGGTTCGAATCCGGTCGGGACCTCTAACTTTACTTACGTCATTGCAAAAAAGCGATATACTCACTTTGTTCGCAATGACGTTTTTATTTTGAAACTATGTTTGTAAAATACCTGCACTGGCTTGGCATTGCTGCCTGTTTAACTTTAATTGTCAGTTGCTTTTTGCCCTGGAGTTTTTATGCCGATTTAAGTCAAAGTTTTACCGGCTTTTACAGTTATGATAACCATTATGGCAAACCCGGCAAATTTTTAATTTTTTTTGGAGTTGTAATACTTGTATTTATGTTACTGCCAAAAGTTTGGGCCAAAAGAGCCAACCTTTTTATTTGTGCCCTTACAGTGGCCTATGCCATAAAAACTTTTATACTTTTTGGTTCCTGTTATAATAACTCATGCCCGCAAAAACTGTTTGGTATTTATTTGATGCTTGCTTGTACAGTTGTAATGCTGATTGCTTCGGCTTTTCCAAACGTAAATCTTTCGGATAAAAAATAGATTTTATTTCTGCAAAAATTAAAAAGATGTGCTTAGTAATTTTCCTTAATTTTTCTTCACTTCCTTCGCCCAGGCGTCTTTCAATGTAACTGTGCGGTTAAAGACAAGCTTTTCTGCGGTGGAATCTTTATCTAAACAAAAATATCCTTTGCGTATAAATTGATAGCGGCTTTCGGGAGTTGCTTGCTTAAGGGATGGCTCAACCACTGCATTTGTAATTATCTGTAAAGAATTTGGGTTGATGGTATCCTTAAAATCGCCTTCTTCTCCTAATGGGTTTTCAACCGTAAACAAACGGTCGTACAAACGTACCTCGGCATTTACTGCATGTGCAGCGCTAACCCAGTGAATGGTTCCTTTTACAGAAATGCCGCTGGTATCGCTACCACTCTTACTTTCCGGTATATAATTACAATGAATTTCAGTTACTTTTCCATCAGTATCTTTTACAAAATTTTCGCATTTTACAATGTATGCACTCTTTAAACGTACCATAGCACCGGGTGCCAGCCTGAACCATTTTTTGGCAGGCTCTTCCATAAAGTCTTCACGCTCTATCCAGAGTTCTCTGCTGAACGGCAATGATCTTTTTCCCAATGATTCGTCGGGCCCATTTTCACTTTCGAGTTCTTCTGTCTTACCAGCTTCATAATTATCAATAATGAGTTTTACAGGATCAAGTACCGCCATTACCCGTAAGGCTTTTTGATTCAGATCTTCCCGTAAACAAAATTCCAGTAAACTCAGGTCAATAAAATTTTCTCTTTTTGCTACGCCGATTTTATCGCAGAATGTGCGTATGCTTTCGGGGGTATATCCTTTTCTGCGGAAAGCGCTCAATGTAGGCATGCGTGGATCATCCCAACCGGCAACATGATTTTCATTTAC
>JANMWP010000062.1:0-2825 GCA_031394065.1 Chitinophagaceae bacterium | reverse complement strand
TGAAACTGCTTTTCCTGAAACTGCTCACCGTATGTATTTTACCAGTAACCATGATGAAAATACCTGGAACGGAACGGCAATTGAAAAGTATGGTGAAATGCTGAAATCCTTAACCGTATTCAATTGTACCTGGAACGGAATACCCATGATCTACAGCGGAGAAGAAATACCGAACCTTAAACGCCTGCAGTTTTTTGAGAAAGACAGTATTGCATGGACTGCCGAAAACGGGTATCATGATTTTTATAAAACTTTATTGGCCTTACGTAAAAATAATCCCGCACTACGGTCGGCTGATAGTTCAGTTACTACATTTCATATCATTACGGAAGGCAGCAAAAACGTAATGGCTTATTTACGCAAAACTGATTTTAGTGAAGTGCTCGTTTTTTTAAATTTAAGTAAAGAAACTTCCGGTTTTACCATAAAAGACCTGCTGGTAAATGGTTCTTATATCAATGTATTTAATAAAACAGAAAGCTATTTAATGCCTGATACTTTTTTAAAAATGCAGCCATGGGATTATTTGGTTTTTGAAAAAAAGTAGGCACAAAAAAAGACAACGATTATGTTGTCCTTTTTTTTCTTAATTCATATTTTAATTATTATCCAAAGAAAGCGGGTATTCATAAACACCATCATAGCCCGGATAAAATCCGCTGATGGTTATACTTTTGTTTGTGCCTACCGCCAATTTCATTTCATCCACAGTTTTCACTTCTTTATCATTTACCTTTAAAATGATAAAGCCATCTTTCATCCTGGTTTGGTCGTTTATTGCACCTTCATTTATTTTTCTTACAATTACGCCACCGGCAACGCCATATTCTTTTGCTTTCTTTGTTTCCAGCGTGGTAAACTCAGCACCCAGGGTTTCCAAAACAGCATCGGCTTTTACAATATCAAAATTACCGGCTTTGTTTTTTAAGGTAACCGTTACTGTATTTTCTTTGCCATTTCTTGCATAAGTCACCGGTAATTTATCGCCCGGTTTCTGGCGGCTGATTAAACCCTGCATTTCAGCACTATTGTTTATTTCAGTACCATTTATTTTTTTAATAAGGTCACCTTTACGAATGCCGGCTTCATAAGCTCCGCCATCGGTTGGTACATCAGAAACATAAATACCTTCGGCACTTGCCGGTATACCCTGTCTCTTTTTATCATCTTCAGTTAAATCACTGGCGTTTAAAAATTTTAACCCCAAAAAGCCTCTTTGTACAGTTCCGAATTTAATCAGGTCATCCACAACTTTTTTTACAATATTTACTGGTATGGCATAAGAATAACCCGAGTAATAACCGGTAGGGGATGCTATTGCCGAATTAATTCCAATAAGTTTACCATCCGTATTAATAAGGGCACCGCCGCTGTTACCCATATTTACAGCCGCATCTGTTTGTATAAATGATTCAACACCCGATGCAGGGTCGCCACTTTTATCTTTATTTAAACCAAGCGACCTGGCTTTGGCACTGATGATACCGGCCGTTACTGTTGTTTCCAGATTTAAAGGATAGCCAATTGCCAAAACCCATTGGCCAATTTTTGCATCATCTGAATTACCGTAGAGTAAAAAAGGTAAACCGGCTGCTTCTATTTTAATAACGGAGAGGTCGTAAGAAGGATCGGTTCCAATTACTTTTGCCTTATAGGTTTTTTTATTGCTGAGGGTAACATCAATTTCATCTGCATTTTCAACCACGTGGTTGTTGGTTACAATATAACCATCATCGCTGATGAGAACACCCGATCCACTGGCTCTTTGCTCGGGGATCATACCACGGCCTTTACCACCAAATAACTGGTTTAACATTTCATCATCAAAAAAATCACTGAATGGATTATTGGGCTGCCTTTTTGGTAAACTGTTGTTTACCTGCTTTGCATTTGTTTTGGTTTTGATGTGCACTACCGCAGGTGTTGCGGCCTCGGCAGGCGCTGTAAAATCGATGGTATTGCCCGGCGGATTGCTGCCACCAAAAAAACCGGCATATTTATAATTGGCAGGTACTACACCCGCTTGCTGCCCTGCATAGGAATTACTTTTTTTCAGGTAAGTTCCATAACCCCAAATAACTGCAAAGGCTGTTACTGCACTGATTGCAACTGTAAAAAAAATCTGTTTGAATTTCATTTTTCGTAGGTTTTATTTAGTTGCCCCTATCCCCTAAAGGGGGACATGGAGAACATTGGTGATTTATTAGTTTAAATATAATGTTTCATTTTATTCATCAACTCCCGTGCCTGCTAATGCAAAATAACGAAGCAATGACAAAATGCTATTTACCAATTGCCATGTTTAACAATTAATTAGGAAGGGTTTCGTAGATTGATTTTAAATGAGCAATGCTACTGTTTTAATCTTCGCTAATCTCTTCACTCCTCCCTCTCTTTGGAGAGGGCCGGAGTGAGGCTATAAAGTTAACAAAAATTGCATGGTATCTACTCCATCTGCATAATCCATTAAAGCCGGAAATTGTGCCTGCCCGAATGCAATACCCGAATGGCCACAAATACATTGGATGTCTTCATTACCCGTTAACCGGTCCAGTACTTTTTTTTCATCCTCATAAAAACTATAATTGAGTTGACTGATGGCTGAAAAAATGGCATCATTTTCCAGCAATAAGGCACTGCCATTTGTCATGTAAAAAATATTATTGAGCAGGGCAATGGAAAGCTGGTAATCATAATTATTTTTGAATTTGTGGTGGTCTTCAAAGTATTTGTATTTATCAAAAGCCCGTAGCAGGGGAACAAAATCATATCCAGCCGGAACAAATAAATGGGTAACATTTCTGCAACCTAAACCAAAATACTGG
>JANMWP010000059.1:0-2909 GCA_031394065.1 Chitinophagaceae bacterium | reverse complement strand
GACCGATCCGGGTTCGGCCCAGGATTCCCACAAGGTTGTGGCACCATTGGCCAGCATATAACCCCAGCCGGGAAAAGTTTTCTGGTTGACGATGGTGTAGGCGATCTCATTGCGGTTGTTCTCCCGCAATACATCAAACATCATCTTGGTTGAAAATATGCCGGTGGATAAATGCATGTTGTGCCTTGCATATTCATTCATCAAAACAGCCAGTGCCGAATCTTTTTCGGGAGCAAGATTGTACCAGAGCGCCAATGTTTGGGCGCTTTGTGTGGCATTATCAAACCTGCCCGTGTTGCGTACATTGTATTTGTACACGATAGCCTCTTTGATGTTGTTGGCCAGCTTTGCAAATTTCAGGGAGTCCTCCAGTTTGTGCAAAATGCCTGCAAAGTCTGCCGCCAATTTTGCATGGTGATAATAAAAACAGGATGCACTGAAGGCATCGGGTTTTGTATCGAGTGCTTCATGATCGCCAATGTCCCAGTAAAATAAATTATCCACAGCTTTGGATTGCAGAAATTCCAACTGCTTCATAAAAGCAGGATAGTTGTTTTCAATGATCCTTTTATCACCGTAAAAATCATACAACTGTTTTTGCAGGTAGCTGTAGCCCAGCTCCCATCCCATGGGGCCCGAGTCGCCGCCATAGCCCCTGTCGGCAATACCGGTAAACGGCGCTATCTCTGTAATGCCGCCATCGGGTTGTTGCTCGTTGGCAAAATCGTTGACCGCCTTGGTGTAAAAATTGGCCATCCCGTAATTGTAAATAAAGGCGTTGGAACTCACTACCATGTCGGCGCCATAGCCCATCTTCTCTCTTGCGGGGCAATCGGATTGGACACTAAAAACATTGCTCAAAAATGTCCACTGGATTACTTTATGCAGTTGATTGAACAATTCGTTGGAACAACTAAAACTACCCTGTTGCTGCAGGTCGCTGTTCATGCGCAGGCCTTCAATATCCGCCAGGGTTGGCTTGCCCGGCCAGCCCGTTATTTCCACATACCTGAAACCATGAAACGTAAATTGCGGTTGCCATGTTTCTGTGCCGGTACCTTTTAAAATATAACCATCTTCCTGCCAGGCTATATCCGGTGCACCGGGGCCACCTGCACCCGGCAATTTTAGTTGTGTGGCAACAGAGGTCATAAAATTCAGGGTGCCGTCTTTCCATACATCTTCACCATAGCGCATGGTTATTTTAGTGCCTTTTGTTCCCTTCACCTTTATGCGTGCAACACCGGCAAAATTCTGACCCATGTCCACCATAAAAGTGTCTTTGCCCTGCTCATAAATTTTTACTGGCTGTACAATTTTTGTAATGCGGATAGGTAGCGCAATTTGTGCCCTTACTATTCCTGAAGGGCCTGCTGTAAGCACTGCGTTCTTCCATGTAGCTTTTTCAGGATTGAAACTGTTCCAGTTTTTTTGTTCCAGTCTTGCATCATACTTTTCACCGAGATATACATTGTTGTGTATAACAGGGCCGGGTGCTGTCTGCCAGTTTTCATCGGTGATGATGGTTTGCTTTGTTCCATCGGTATAGGTCACCTGTATCTCTGCCATTACACAGGGCCTGCCCGTTTGCTGAATTGTACGCAAGTCAAAGCGTCCGAAAATGCGCAGTGGCAAAGGATTCCACCAGCCGCTGCCCAGCATGATACCGGCTACATTGTTTCCTTTCTTTACCATAGCGGTAATATCATACACAGAATACAGCACTTCTTTTTTATACGTTGTAAAGCCGGGATCAAGCACATGGTCGCCAATTTTTTGCCCGTTTAAAAAGGCTTCGTAATAGCCAAGGCCGCTGATGTACAATCTTGCAGTTGCAATTTTTTTACCGGCAACAAATTCTTTTCTCAGCAAAGGCATCCGGTCTTCCTTATAATAATCCTCATCCCGTTCGGGGTTCTTGCTGCCATCACTTATCCATTTGGCTCTCCAGTCATTTACATCCAGCATGGCGGTTTCGAAAGTATTAACCTCACTCCAGTTGGAGGTTTCGTTTCGTTGGTTAGCCACCCTTATGCGCCAATAATATTTGGTGAAAGATTGTAAGGCCTTGCCTGCATACTCCACCTGTATGCTTTGCGATGAAATAATTTTTCCGGATGACCATGCATCGCCTTTGCCCTGTTGCACCTGTTGCAAATTATCGCTTACAATAATTTCATAAGCAGCCTGAAACTGGTTTCTTTCCGTGCTGGTCAATGTCCAGTTGAAACGGGGAATTTTTGTATCAATACCCAGCGGGTTGTGCAGGTATTCGCAGGTGAGTTTAACTGGTTGCAACGGCACTGCAACGGCACTCAAAATAAGCAACAGACAACAGGCAACGCAAAGAACAAATTTTTTTTTCAAACGATTGATTTTTGTATTATGAAAGTAAGGCATATTTATGAAGACATCAGTTAAAACCCACAAAATTTATTACTCCTTATTAAGTCGCATATTTCGTTATTAACATCAGTAAAGTAATGTAAAATAAGCAGCAGTAAGTATTGTATAACTGCACCACAATAACGGTTACACACTACTATTTACCGGGCAGTGCAAATGCCATATAGCTATCGCCTGATTTTGTATTCATCTTACCACCTCCGCAGGCAATTACAATATATTGCTTACCATTTAATTCGTACACGGATGGTGTTGCATAACCGGGTACAGGCAGACTTACTTCCCACAACAAACTGCCATCTCTTTTATTAAAGGCCCGCAGTTTGCCATCTTTTGTTGCAGCAATAAATAACAAACCTCCGGCTGTAACTACCGATGCGCCGTAGTTTTCAACACCGGTTGGTTCTTTTGCATTCGGAAAATCAGCATCATTACCCAATGTCTTTTTCCATACATATTTTCCGGTATTAAGATCAATTGCATTGAGTGTTCCCCAGGGTGGT
>JANMWP010000051.1:0-2171 GCA_031394065.1 Chitinophagaceae bacterium | reverse complement strand
TAAAGTGATGGCAGCCGTGCAGGGAGAAATAGATGAGGCCGGAATAATGAAAGGCAGCGGATTGGTAAACTGTTATGATTATGCAAGGGCACAAAGGGCGAAAGAATGGATGGATGATAAACAGAAATTTAAGGATGATTATTTTATAAAATCGTACCCGGGTTTAAGGATTGAAGATATAACCATAAATAATGCCGATGCCGATTCACTGCCGCTTGAACAGAAAGTAAAGTTCAGCAGCGTACTAAACAGTTCAGGTGAATACCGTTATTTCCCGGTTAATCTTTTTTCTGATCTCGAAAAAAATCCTTTTGTTGCAGCTAAAAGAATATCGGATGTTGATTTTAGTGTACAACAGGATTATATCATTTTTGGAAACTATACTATTCCCCCAGGATATAATTTTGACGGGCTGCCTGAAAATATTTCAATGACTACTGCCGACAACGGCATTATATTTAACCGCACCATGCAGGTTGAATCGAATCTGTTGAATGTAAGAATGACACTTGAATTTAAGAAAACATTTTATACTGCCGACACTTACGCCGAGTTTGCAGCGTTTTACAAAAAACTTTTCGAAAAACTGAATGAACAGGTGGTGATAAAAAAGAAAACAACGCCTTAAAATTATTATTGACTTCAGCGTTTCAACAAATTATTGAGGCTTCCTCCATTTTGAAAGAGCCTGTCAATTTTTTTCTCAATAGCGGCATCTTTTTCTACAGGCGGTGCATGATGCGGTTTTATACGGGCATCAATTACCAATGGCCCATGGCAACCCCAGTGTTTGTTTTCGGTAAAACTATCAATACCATAAATATCATGCGATGGATTGCAACGGGTGAATGTAACCCACAAAAAATTATTCAGCTTTTCAGTTACAAAATCTGCATTATCGCAAACTATGATTAATGGGTAATTAGATAATTGATAATGGATAATGGATAATTGATCATTGAGAGACTCCATTTCAATGTTTGCAGTTTTATAATTTGTAAAGGCATCAGCCTGCAATAAAATAATGCCGGGTAAAGCTAATTGAGGTTTTGTAAAACCTTGCAGGTTTTGTAATGCTGCAGGAATTGCAGCGCCCAATTCTCTTAAAGGTTCACCATAAGCTGCAAGCACAACTTTGCTGCCGCTGTTTAATGCTGTGCCTGAGTAATCGAGTGTATCAATGGTTGTGTTGGTATAAAAATGAACATCTCTTTTAAAATTGATACGCTGTAAAACATAACTAAAGTAAGCTTCAATATTATTTGTGCTGATGGTATTGTTATCATCTGCAGTAATAAATAAAAATTTTGCAAGACTCAATTGCCCTGTTCCTAAAATATGATTGGCGATGGTTAATATTTCGGCTGGTTGTTTGGCTGGTGCATAAGGTGTGTATCTTTCGCTACCAATTGCCAGCAACAACGGATGAACACCGGCCGCATCAACAGCATGCACTTCTTTTAATCCCGGTATCTCCTGTTGAATGGCTTTACCGGTTATTTTATGAATGAGCTGTCCAAAACTGGTATCCTCCTGTGGCGGACGGCCAACAACCGTAAATGCCCAGATGGCATTTTTACGGGCATAAACTTTATGTACTTTCATCAAAGGAAAATCATGCGTAAGGCTGTAATAACCTAAATGATCGCCAAAGGGCCCTTCGGGTTTATTTTCGTTTGGATAAACTTCGCCGGTAATAACAAAATCGGCATCGGTGCTGATGCAAAAGCCATCTTTGTAACAATACCTGAATCTTCTTTCACCTAAAACACCGGCAAATGTCATTTCACTAATTCCCTCTGGCAGGGGCATTACAGCTGCAACGCTGTGCGATGGAGGCCCGCCAATAAACACACTTACTTTTAATGGTAACCTTTTTTTATTTGCTTTATTTTGATGTACACCAATACCCCGGTGCAACTGGTAATGCAAACCAACTTCTTTATTCAATTCATAATCATTGCCCGATAATTGAATGCGGTACATGCCCAGATTTGCATTCATGATTCCGGGCTTATCAATATCTTCGGTATAAACCTGTGGCAGGGTTACAAATGCGCCACCATCCATGGGCCAGTGCTGTATTAAAGGCAGATCAGAAATTTTTATCTCTTCAAATAAGACCGGCTTATTAATTGGATTTTTTTTAGGCAATGCTTTTAAAGCAGCAA
>JANMWP010000670.1:0-6925 GCA_031394065.1 Chitinophagaceae bacterium | reverse complement strand
TCAGTATTGCCATAAACATAGCGCATTACAAACTTACCGGTTTTAAACCTGGTAGTAGTAAGATTTGGCACACCTGTTCTTCTTTGCTCAGCCCAACCTTCGTTACCGTTAGGAAATGCGCAAACCCAACGCTGTAAAGCTATCCTTCTCAATTTTGAAAGGAAAATATCATTGGCATCCTGGCCAGCAGGAGGCAGGTCAACAAATGTATTAGCATCCTGTAAATTATTATCAGCAGCTCTAAAATTATCATAAGGTGCAGTACCTGCGCCAATACTGGCCGGTTGGCCAACACCTAAGGCATAATTAGCACCACCAGTTAAATAAGTACCCGGCATTGCAACTCCCCATTCATCAAACGAAGCCTGTAAACCTGCATTATAATCAGCTTCTGCTCCAGCAGTACCACCTGCTATCCATCCTCTTTCTTTTGCTTCGGCACGGGCTAATAAAACAATAGAAGCTCCAATTATTGTAACCGGTGAACTTTGCAGTCTTTTACTTACAGCCAGTACTCTTGATTGGCCATTACCAACACTGTTACCATAAGCAATTGCCAGATCCCTGGTTAAGCCGTAAGGAAACATAATATTATTGGTTCCAAAAACAGATGACCGGGTATCTCCAAGGCCACTTAATACATCGCCAAGTGTTTTGCTTGAAGCATAGTCATCACGGGTTTGGTAAGTTAAATACCATGGGTTTTGAAATGAACCTCCAGGGTATGCCAAAACTGCATTTTCTGCATTAGCAGTAATATAACCTCCTGATCCTGCAACAGCATCAGCAAATTCAACTGCAGCTTTACCACCTGCAGCAGGGTATTTATTAGTAAGGCGCATAGCCATTAACATACGTAAACTGTTGGCAAATTTTTTCCATTTAGCAACGTCACCTCCGTATAAAATATCACCTTTTGGCCCGGCACCGCCATCAAAACCGGCAACAGCATCTTTACATTCTTTAATAATGCCAAAATAAACATCTTCCTGCCTATCAAACTTAGGTAACAAATTACCAGCACCCTGTAAAGCCTGGCTGTAAGGAACATCGCCAAATGCATCGGTAACTGTCCAGAAAATGTATGCTTTTACAATTTTTGCAACCGCTATCTGGTTTGCATTTGAACCATCAGCAGAAGCAGTTGCCGCTGTTTTTGGATCAGAATTATAGTTAATAATAGTCTGCATATCCTGCAACGGGCCAGAATAAGTACCGCTCATTTCAACCTGTGGCAACGAATACAAAGAAGTTTCAGTGTACTGGTTCTCAGATAAATACTGGGCATACACCCCTCTTCTTAAATTGGATGCAAAGCCACCAATCTGGGAAAGAACGTTTGTGAGTAACGCAGATGGAACAGGATTAGTGATACCATTTGGATTTGAATTGGTTGTACCAAACTGGTCAATTTTTGCACATCCCGTACCCATTATCGCTAAAGCGATAAGGGCAGCAGAAGTGATTTTCTTTATTGATATATGTTTCATTTTATATAAATTTTTAGATGATGAAAATTAGAAACCAAGTTTAAAGTTAACACCAACTGATCTTGTACCTGGAAGCTGGCCATCTTCACCATAAACATTACTGATTTCAGAAGGATCGAATCCTTTGTTCTTAGTGTAAATTAACCATGGATTACGTGCTACTACAGAAAAAATTGCAGTTTTCACAAATTTACCGATTCCCAGTTTTTCAACAGGAATTTTGTATCCAAAGCTTAACTCCCTTAATTTAACAAAGGTTAAATCATAAATACTGTTTTCAGCAATATTTTTACCTCTGAACTGATGAAAATAAGTTTGACCATCAACATATGTATCAAATGCTTTACCGGTAGCATCTACACCAAATACGTGTACACCGCCACCGTCAGCAACGGGGTCACGCAAAGGAATACCACGATCGTTCAGCTCGGCTGTACGGGCAGTTAAACCAGAGAAAGTTCCCCAGAAATCGGATAAAGAGAAGAATTTACCACCAACGGAATAATCAATATTTACATTAACTGTAAAGTTTTTGAAGATATTAAAAGTGTTTTGTACACCACCAGTATAGTTTGGTAATGCACTACCAAATTTAGTTTCTGCCTCACGGGTAAACAAACCATCAGCTCCTAATACAGGTTGTCCGTTCAGCCTTTTAATGCCACCACCAAAGATTTGGCCCCATGGTTGTCCTACTTCATTTACTGCATAAGCAGAGGATGAACCAGAGAATGCACCTGTTGACAGATTCAATCTTTTGATATCACCAAAAATTGATTTCACTTTATTTTCGGTTAAATAACCCCAGGTAGCTGATATATCCCAATCAAAGTTTTTAGTTTGCACCGGTTTAATGAAACCAGTTATATCCCAACCTTTTTTGGCAAGTTCGCCTGCATTTCTTGAAACAACTGAAAAACCAGTTGTTCCGGTTACTGTTACATCTACAGGGAACTGCTTGTTTGTTCTGTCCCAATAAGTAACATTAAAGCCAATTCTGTTTTTAAGAAAACGCATTTCTATACCAATCTCTTTCTCTACATTGGTAGCACCCTGTAATCCCGGATCAACCAGGTTATTAGGCGTAGTAGTTAAAATATTACCATTCCACTGCTGTGTACCAATACCATAAGTAGAATTTAATTGATAAGTCCTTAATGTATTTAACAATTGCCCAATAGAACCCCTGATTTTACCATAACTGATAAATGGTACAGCCTTTTTGATAAGATCGCTGAATACAAATGACAAACCACCTGATTTAGAATCGATATAGTGACCAGCTGGCTCACTTGAAGTATAGTCTCTGCGATAAGTTCCTTCTACAAACAGGTAGTTACGGAAACCAATATCAGCACGGATAAATAAACCACGGCGGGTAAATTGCTGCCTGGTATTACCATAGTTGATAGCATTTTTAGAGTTAGCCAATGCATATAAACCCGGTGCACTTAAACCACCCATGGTATTAGCATTTACACTTCTGAATTTTGTTTTTAAGATATCAAAACCCGCATTAGCATTAACCTGTATGCTCTTAAATTTCTTACTGTACGAAATTAAACCTTCATAGTTTTGACGATCGCTGAAAGTTTGATCTGTACCATATCCTGCAAAAGCGTTGTTTTCCCAAGGATTGAAAGACATCTGGTTAGCACTTTTTTCTAAATCACTTTTATAAGTAACTTCCGAATTAGTAGTTAATTGCTGCTTACGGTAGGTAGCTTTAACTTTAAGGTCGTTATTAATCTTATAAGTTAATGACACATCACCAAAAATCCTGTCTCTTCTGATACTATTATCAATATTGTCGAAATACTGGTAATAATTGTACCAATAGTTACCACCATATGATTTAGCAGGATTACTTGGAGTATAAGCATCCGGATTGTTTTTATTCCAGCTGGCAAAAACACCTTCAGGGCTGGTTAAACCTCTTAGTTCTCTCATTTTGCCCATATCCAAGTCTCTGTGAAACCAGGAACCGAATGAACCGCTTGATTGGTTTGAGTAACTATCATCACTTTCTGTATTTTTGTTTTCTGCTATATAGTTAATATTAACGCCTAAAATGAAACGGCTGCTTAAATCGGCAGTAAGGTTTGCATTTAATGTATGACGTCTTAAATATTCAGTAGGGGTAATACCCTTAATATCAAGATTGGTATAAGAAACTCTCATATTTAAAGCATCGGTAGCTTTTGAGAAAGCAACGTTGGTTGTTCTGGTAACGCCTGTTTCCCAGAAATCACGAACGTTTGTTGGTTGAGGATTAAGTGCAGTAGTTTTAAATGCATATTCACTACCCGGATACCAGGCATACCATGGAATATGTTCCTGACCTACCATACGTGGACCCCAGCTTGCATCATCAGAATAATCGTGGTAATATTTACCACTCAAAGCTTTCCAGCCTGCGGGTTGTCCTGCTTTGTAAGTATATAAAGATAAATCGCCGTTAGCACCACCAGCATAAGAATTCTGGTAATCAGGCATAATGTAAACATTGTCAAACTGTATTCCCATATTCAGTTCTAATCCAATTCCTTTAGCACCTTTTTTAGCTCTTTTCAAAGTTATTACAACAGCACCATTTGATCCATCAGGACCAAATAAGGCAGCAGCAGCAGGGCCTTGTAAAATTGAATAATCTTCAACATCATCAGGATTAATATCTGCGCCACTTGGCATAATTGTTCCATCTACTACATATAGTGCACCAGCACCTACACCAAAACCATTCTCACCACGTAAACGCACTGTAGTCTCAGCACCTAATTTAGCAATTGACTGGCTACGAACCTGTGCACCTGCTACTTTACCTGCCAAAGCGTTGTTAACGTTTGTCTGGCGAATGGTATTAACCTGGTCGCCGGTTAGGTTTTGTACGTTTGAAGAAGTACTTCTTGCCGTACGCTTAATACCGAATGCACTGGTTACAACAACTTCTTTTAATTCACCTCCACCTTTTTCCATCACAGTACTTAAAACGTTCTGAGTACCTACCGGTACTTCAGTCTCTTTAAAACTTGCTCCGGAAATAACCAAGATTGCATTTGGGTTTACCTTAAGTGAGTAAACTCCGTTGGCATCGGCCGATACGCCGGTATTTGTGCCTTTAACTTTTACAGACGCAAAAGAAACTGGGTTACCGTCTATATCGACAACCTTCCCGGTCACCACCCGGCTTTGCGCAAATGACAACGCTCCACAGAGCATCAACATTGTAAACAGTGATAAAAATCTTCTCATGTGCATTTAATTAAGTTTAATGATGTGTAAAAATAAGGATAATTTCTTAACGTCAAAATAATGTTAAAATTAATTTTCCAAAGTCTTGTAACTATATAATGACAATAATCGATTTTAAATAGCTGCTTTGCTTTGAAAATTTGTTAAAATTTGTAGGCAGCCTGCAGTTTTATTTCGCTTTTTAAGCTCCCCTTTATCTCATCCAATCCACTACCAACAAGGGTTTTGTCTTTATAAACCGTTTGTGCCCATTTCAGCCAAAAGCTACACTTTCTGTTAAGATCATAGTTTATATTTAAATAATACCTATACCCTTTATCATAAAAAACCGGTATAGAAAAACTGTATAAAACATCATTTTCATAGGCATATAGCCGGCTATTATAACCATCTGTCTCAAAGTATTGCAGACGAATATTGAAAGAATAAGGCTTTAACATAGGTTTATACACAAAATCAAAGTAGGTTAAAAAGCCCTGTTCTGCAGCAAAGCCTTTTTTATCAAACCAAACCAGTTCGGTTCTGTTCCGAACGGTTATGGCAGCATTGATTTTATAACTGATCTGGGTACGCCAGTTATTTTTGGGTTGCTGAACTACTGTTGCCAGTGTAAGCGCATTGGGGTTAACATTAATGGCTTTTGATTCGGCATGGTACCTTGTATATATCTCCAGTTGTTTATTGGGTTTATAATTGAGTTGAATTAAATAATCTGAACCGGTTGATGGCCCATCTACCCGGTAACGCAGCCAGGGAAATTTATAAAAATCTGCATAGGCATCAATGCGCCAGAAATTATTGGGCCTGATTGTAATTCCGGCATACAATCCTTTTTCGTTGGAGGGATAAGTGCCTTCAGTAAATGCAGTTGCATAAAGCGATTGGTACGATTTTGAAATATTCCTGTACAGTATACTCAGATCAACATGAGCCGATGCACTGATGAGTAATCCGTTAATAAATGCTTTATCAAAAGTTTGTGTAATTGCCGCTTCGCCAAAAATATGAATATTGCGGAAAGTATAACTGTAATCGAAACTGTAATTACCAAAACTATTACCGCTTAATGCATATTTATTGTAAGGCTCGGATGACTTAATCAAAGGCAATTTAAATTTATACTGAATACCATTAATGCCCAGGTGCAATCTTTTATATTGGTATGAAAAATTACCGCCAAAAGCAAACTGCTTTTGAATGCCTTTATCATCCGCTTCGCTTTTTGTGCGGTGATACCCGGATGTTTGTAATGATGAAATAAAATCATCCTGATTTTGTGAGGTATCAGCAACAAAATTTGCATCAATTTTCCGGTAAGATCCAAAAACTGTAAGCTGCCAGTTCTTTTTTGCAAGTGTTACTCCAATGCCTCTGTGAAAATTGATTTCGCCTGCAGAATTATACGGCCGTAAAACTTCTGCTTCTCTTTTAATATTCATCACATCCACACTCTTTTTAAAAGCCAGGCTTTGCCATTGAGTTAAGCCCTGGCCAAGGTTTACCGTAAAATCGCCAATAGCCAGTGTTTTTATAATACCAATCTTCCTGAAAAAAATATGTGCCGAATAAAAATCAAATCCCTGTTTTTGTTTTCCTTTAAAAAACTGTTCGCCTGCATCTTTTTCTGCAACAATACCGTACTGAAAAAGATTCTTGTAAACATATTTATACCTGAGTAAAAAATGCTGCGGAGAGCCCGGATAAAAATTGGTTGCTGATGAAGAATCTATTAAATAACCTTTTGAACGTTCGGGCACCTGCGACACCCGGAATAAGACGCTGTGCTCGCCATTTTTCAGCCTGCTTTTTAAAATACCTGCAACCGAAACCTGCATACTCACGTTTATGTATGGCCTTATTTTTTGAATGGTTCCAATATCCCAACCCGGCACGGCCTGCAGTTCGTATAAATTTACCAGTTTACCAACCAGGTTCCGGTATAAAATAAAATTCTGAATTTGTATGGGTGTAAGAACACGCAGTTGATTTAATTCAGCAACATCGGCATAATTAAGTTCTACAGGATTTTTAATAAATATTACCATCTGTTGCAGGTAAGAATCATCTTCGGTTTCCAGGTCTTCGTTATTTTCAGTTATGCTTTCCAACTGCTGTTCGGTATGGGATGTGAGGGGTTCGGTTACCTGTGCATACGAACACCAGGGTATAAAAAACATGAATAT
>JANMWP010000640.1:0-2349 GCA_031394065.1 Chitinophagaceae bacterium | reverse complement strand
TTTTGGTAAAATCGGATGCACCGATATTGGTGTAATGCACATCCGCAACCGTGCCGATACCGCAAATGCTGAATACCTTGAACGCATCAGCACCTGTAATGTAGTTATGTTTAGCGGGGGCAATCAGTTGCGCCTGAGCAGCACTTTTGGCGGTACTGTATTTTTAGAAAAAATATTAGACCGCTATAATAGTGAAGCTGCATTTGTAGTTGCCGGAACCTCGGCCGGTGCCATGGCCATGAGCAATACCATGATTTATGAAGGCAATGCAACCCGGGCACATTTAAAAGGCGAAGTAAAAATAACAACCGGACTTGGTTTTATGGATGATGTAATTTTTGATTCGCATTTTGAAAAGCGTGGCCGGTTTGCCAGGTTGGCGCAGGCTGTGGCTGCCAATCCATCCTGCATTGGTATTGGTTTGGGAGAAGATACCGGTATGATTATTACAGATGGAAATAAAATGGAAGCCATTGGCAGCGGATTGGTTATGATTGTTGACGGGCATGATATACTGCATTCAAATATTGCCGATATTCCGGATGGCAATCCCATCAGCATCGAAAATTTAAAAGTTCATTTTTGCGAACATGGTAATGGTTACCTGCTGAAAGAGCGTAAATTTTTAATGGATGTAGGCGAAGGTGCTGTTATTAAAAAGCAGGTTAACGTAGAATGATTTTATCTTACGCATCAGAAATCTTTACTGTTTAATTTATTGCTTCGCAATAAAATTTTGTTTGCCACAAAGGCTCAAAGACACTAAGTAAAAAATGCGTAGCATTTTTCTTTGTGACTTAGTGTCTTCGTGGCAAAACCTTTTCGCAGCGAAGCTGAGAAAAATCTTCGCTACCTATATTAACCTTTTAGTGTTCGGCATTCTGATTTTCTTTTTATCTTAACAGTATGAACCGGAAAAAATTCATTCAGCAATCATCGCTTGCAGCTACAGGTATTTTAATGAGTAACTATTCATTTGCAAAATGGCAAAGTGATTTTCCATTGGTAAGAACACTGGAGAGCCAGCGGAAATTTAAAAGTCAGGCTGTTGAAAAACTGATTGCTGAAATAAAAAATAAAATCGGCAATAAAGAAATTGCCTGGTTGTTTGAAAACTGTTTCCCCAATACATTGGATACTACGGTTGACTTTGAGATCATCAACGGTAAGCCCGATACTTTTGTAATTACCGGCGATATTGATGCCATGTGGCTGAGGGATTCATCGGCACAGGTTTGGCCTTACCTGCCATTGATGAAGGAAGATAAAAATTTACAGGAGCTGATTAAAGGTGTTATTAACCGCCAGGTAAAATGCATATTAAAAGACCCTTACGCCAATGCATTTTATAAAGATGAAACAAAGATCAGCGAATGGAAAGACGACAAGACTGAAATGAAACCCGGTGTGCATGAACGCAAGTGGGAGATAGACAGTTTATGTTATCCGATAAGGTTGGCTTATGGTTATTGGAAAGAAACCGGAGATACTTCTCCATTTGATGCAGACTGGAAAGAAGCAATGAAATTGATTGTAAAAACTTTTAAAGAACAGCAACGACTGGAAAATAACGGCCCGTATAAATTTGAACGTACAACAAGTTGGGCAACCGATGGAGTACCAATGGGTGGTTATGGTTATCCAACGGCTAAAAATGGTTTAATTCATTCTATGTTCAGACCGAGTGATGATGCGACGGTTTTTCCGTTTAATGTACCTGCTAATTTCTTTGCATTGGTATCAATTTCAAGATTACTGGAAATGAAAAATATTGCTGGATTCTCGGAAGAAGAGATTTTAGGAGCTAAAAAAATGGGAGGTCAAATTGCAGATGCACTTGACAGAGTTGGCAAAACAGGCCATAAAATTTTTGCTGAAATAATCGCTTACGAAACAAATGGCTTTGGAAGTTTTAATCTCATGGATGATGCTAATGTGCCATCTTTATTGTCTATGCCTTATTTAATTGAGTCAATGGGAAAAGATGAAATTTATAAAAATACCCGAAATTTTCTTCTGTCTGAAAACAATCCCTTCTTCTTCAAAGGCAAAGCAGCTGAAGGTATTGGCGGGCCGCATGTTGGTCTGGATTATATCTGGCCGTTAAGTATCATCATGCGTGGTTTAACCAGCAGCGATGATAAAGAAATAAAAAAATGTTTAACCATGCTGCAGCAAACACATGCCGGTACCGGTTTTATGCACGAGTCTTTTCATAAAGACGATGCTACAAAATTTACCCGTAAATGGTTTGCCTGGGCCAACACTTTGTTTGGCGAATTTGTATGGTTGGTTTATAAAGAACGTCCGCATTTATTAAAATAAATTATTGCAAAATGAAAATTTCTT
>JANMWP010000625.1:0-2663 GCA_031394065.1 Chitinophagaceae bacterium | reverse complement strand
ACCTGCAGCATGTGCAGCAACTCAATCTTTAAAGCGCTTAAGACTTTAGACTTTGTTGAGAAGGTGGATGCGAATATAAAAACATCCTCGTTCGATATTTCCTTTAAATCTGCTGTTGATATTGACTTTGATAAGTTGAAGGCAAAAGTGGAAGATGCCGGCTTTTTTGTTGCCAGCTTTACGGTTACTTATCATTTTGATAACCTGGCCATTGCCAATGATAAACACGTGACTGTTGGTAAAAACGTTTTCCATTTTTTGAATGTGAAGGAAGATATTTTATCGGGCGACAAAAAAATACGCCTGCTTGATAAAGGCTATGTATCTGCAAAGGAATTTAAGAAGAACAGCAGTCTTACAAAAATGGGCTGTTATAAAACCGGCACTGAGAATGAGAAAAGGATTTTTCATGTAACTATTTAATTAACCAACCGGCGCAGCAATTTATTGTTGTGCCGGTTTTAATATTTTATATGCAACGGTTAATTTTATTGCTGTTTGTATTTTCAATGCAAGCTGCAAAAGCACAGGAGCTATTTGTGTTTACCGAACCTGCCAGTAATATGGCTGCAAAAAGTTTTGGTTTACGACTTAATAATTACCTGATGAAGGAAACAGAAACTAAAAGAACAAACTATCATCTTGTTCCGGAAATAATGTGGGGCGCATCTAAACGCATTATGGTACATGCAGAAGCTTTTTTAAGCAACCGCAACAAAAACTTTGTAGCCGAAGGCGGAGGCCTTTATGTAAAATACCGGTTTTACAGTGTGGATGAAGTGCATAGCCATTTCCGGATGGCATTTTTTGGCAGGTATAGTTTTAACAACAGTGATGTTCACCAACAGGTCATAGACCTTAATGGGCATAATAGCGGGTACGAAACAGGATTGGTTACTACTAAATTGAAAGGTAAAGTTGCTGTCTCGTCAACGGTATCTTACTTACATGCGATGGATAATAACAAAGAAAAATTTATTTACGGCAATAAGAACCGCAATGCAGTTAACTATACTTTGTCGGTTGGTAAGTTAATGCTGCCAAAAGAATATGAAAGTTACAAGCAAACCAATGTAAACCTCATGGTTGAAGTGCTTGGACAGGTTAATTTGAATAAAGGTTATTCTTTTTTGGATATGGCACCATCCGTACAGTTTATTTTTTTAAGCCGTATGCGTTTTGATGCCGGTTACCGGATACCATTGGTAAAAGATTTGAGCCGCACTTCACCCGGAGGTTTTCTGTTAAGGCTGGAGTATAATATCTTTAATGCATACTAAATATGAAAAAAGTATTGCTTTTTATATTGTCATTATTTCAAAAAAGAAAATGTTGTAAATGAAAAAATCATTTGTAGTCTTTATTATGTTGATTGTTTCATGCCAGTTGAGTGCTCAGCTTAAAATAGGAGGCACGGCTCCTGAGATTGAATTACCCAATCAGGTTGATAGTATTTTAAAACTATCCTCCTTAAATGGAAAAGTAGTGCTGATCGATTTTTGGGCAAGCTGGTGTGGTCCCTGCAGGGCGGCTAATCCGTATATTCAGAAATTATACAAACAATATAAAGCAAAGGGTTTTGAAATATTTGCTGTTTCGCTGGATGTGAAAAAAGAAGCCTGGCTTAAGGCAATAAAAAAAGATAAACTCACTTACATGCAGGTGTATGATAGGGATGGATGGAACTCAAAAGTAGCAGAACGGTTTTTTGTTGATATGCTGCCTACTAATTTTTTATTGGATAAAACAGGAAAAATAGTTGCTACTAACCTGGAAGGGAAGGAAATGTTTGATACTGTAAAAAAATTAGTGGAATAATTATTTTCCGGTTTTAAAACGGAATGAGGCCCCAATAGCCACATACCAGTCCGGTGCAGCTTTGCTGATACCAAATCCGGACGACAAATCAACTTTAAAATCAGAGCTTATATAATAGGCAATACCGCCGTCTATATTATGTTCAGGTGCATTTTGTTTTGAAATAAAACCAAATACTTCTGCATAGGCGTACCATTTTTCACTGATGTTGAATCCCGGTGCAAAGGTATAAATCCAGGTAGCTTCATTAGTAAAGCCATCCCATTCGGAACCCAGGTTATAGCCAATGCCAATAAGATTACTTACAGTATGCTGCATGGAGAATCTGAAATTGGGTGCCAGTTTATCTGCCTTAAATTTTTTAGAAGCCAATCCGGGAATGGTAACGTGAAATAGTAGTGAAGTTTTTGGTAAAAATTTTTTCTCTTCCCATAATGCAATTTTTGCACCCACTTCAACAGGCGATAATCCTGTTTCCCTTTTTTTAGCCAGTGAATTGTTGAAATCAGTATTTGTTGTAAGGGTTGTAATTAACCTGAATTCTATTTTTTTAGTAATACCGTATTTGCTGAGCAGTGTTGGATGTTGAAATTCATTTTCAAAAGCATTTGTTTTCTGAAAACCTAACCCAAGTTCAAACTGTATCCATTTTTTAGGTACAGTTACAGCACTTTCTGTCTGGTCCGGACGGTCCGTGTCTATTTTATCAGGTTGGGCAAAAGCTGTGTATGTACAACAGTTAATAAATGCAAATAGTATAAAATTTTTAATCATTTATCTAAAATTAAAATTAGTCTTGTCTAAAATTAAAATTAAAGATAAAAAAATTATTTAGGCTACCAAAT
>JANMWP010000605.1:0-1991 GCA_031394065.1 Chitinophagaceae bacterium | reverse complement strand
CCAATAATAAAAACACCCACGTTAGTCTTAGTGAAGCAGTGATACAAGGTCTTGCGCCTGACAACGGTCTTTTTATGCCGGAAGCTATACCTAAGCTTTCGGATGAGTTCTTCAGAACATTGCATAAAAAATCTTTTCAGGACATTGCATTTGAAGTAGCTGCGAATTTGATCTGTAATGATTTACCTAAGAAAGATTTAGAGAGAATTGTAGAACACACCATTCAGTTTGATGCGCCATTGGTGGAGGTTGAAAAGAATATTTATTCACTGGAATTATTTCATGGCCCTACATTAGCTTTTAAAGATATTGGCGCCCGGTTCATGAGTCGCTGCCTTGGCTATTTTGTAAAGGACAGTAAAGAGAAAGTGGTGGTGCTGGTTGCAACCTCCGGCGATACCGGCGGCGCTGTTGCCAATGGTTTTTATGATGTGGAAGGCGTAGAAGTTGTAATTTTATACCCTTCTGGCAAAGTAAGCCCGGTACAGGAAAAACAATTAACCACTTTAGGAAAAAATATTCATACGCTTGAAGTTGACGGAACCTTTGATGAATGCCAGCAAATGGTAAAAGCCATTTTTGCTGATGTGGAACTGAATAAAAAAATAAAACTCACTTCTGCCAATTCCATAAATGTGGCCCGTTGGCTGCCACAGCAATTCTATTATTTTTATTTGTGGAAACAGTGGAAAGACAAAGCCAATCCTCCGGTTGTAACTGTACCGAGTGGTAACTTCGGAAATATATGTGCAGGTTTGCTGGCACAACAATCAGGTTTGCCCATAGAGCATTTTATTGCAGCCTGCAATGCCAATGATACTGTACCCGAATTTTTACGATCAGGAAACTATGAGCCTAAAAAAGCAGTACCAACTATTTCAAATGCCATGGATGTTGGCGATCCTAGTAATTTTATCCGCATCATGGAAATGTTTCACCAGCAAATTGATGGGTTGAAGAAAACACTGAACGGTTATACCATTTCAGATGATGAAACAAAAGCTACGCTCATTTCTGTTTTTAAAGAACATAATTATTTGCTCGATCCACACGGGGCTGTTGCTTACACTGCTTTGCAGCAATATCAGGCCCTGCATCCAAATACAAAAGGAGTGATTTTAGAAACTGCACATCCAGTGAAGTTCTACGATGTCATCGAACCTTTAATAAATCAAACAGTCCCAGTGCCAGAAACAGTTGCGGAGCAAATAAAGAAAGAAAAGGTTAGCACAAAGATTAGTGCCAACATAAATGAGCTAAAAGATTTTTTATTGCGGCAATAAAAAAGGCCTTGCTAAAAGCAAGGCCCATTATAAAATCGTAATTAAGAATTACTCAGCAATTACTTCAAATTCAACTTCAGTTTCGTTACCGTTACCAAAATCAATACTTGCTTTAAAAGTACCTAATTCTTTTACTTCGTCGATGATTGTGATAAGGCGGAGATCGATCTCGTAACCTTTTTGTTCTTTAATTGCACGTGCAATCTGAACAGAAGTTACGCTACCAAATATTTTACCGCTTGTACCGGTTTTAGCACCAATCTTTAAAGCACCATCTTTTAAAACAGCAATTACACTGTTTAATTCGGCCAATAATTTGGCTTCTTTTTTAACCTGTTGCTTTTTCTTTTCTTCCATCATTTTCAAGTTGGAAGGACTGGCTTCAATAGCAAATTTACTTGGGATCAGGTAGTTACGGCCATAACCGTTTTTAACTGTCACCAGTTCATTAACGCCACCTAAATTGTTTACATCCTGTATTAATATTACCTGCATTGTTTTGCATTTTTACCCAATCCAGTCCTGGTTATAACCAGAATCAAACTTTCCCTATTAAAAGGTTAGGGTGGTGAAAAAAAATTATTTTAATAAATCAGTAACGTACGGTAAAATAGCCATTTGACGGGCCTTTTTTACTGCATCACCAACCTTACGTTGAAACTTTAAAGAGTTTCCGGTAATACGGCGTGGCAATAATTTACCCTGTTC
>JANMWP010000567.1:0-2718 GCA_031394065.1 Chitinophagaceae bacterium | reverse complement strand
TTTATGGCTCTTGGAAAAGTTCAGCCTTTGACCCTTTAAAAGAATATCCAATACCCGAAATAGAACCATTAAAAAAGAACAGCAAGGTGGTTATAGCATCTCCGCTGGCAGAATCTCCGCTGCTGGTAATACGCTGGCAGGGGCCCGATATGCGGAACGATATACAGGGCACTTATACTGCCGATGTTTTTTCATACATACTTAATCAACGCATGTCTAAATTAATACAGGCACTGCAGGAAACGGGGCTGGCAAATGGCATACAGATTAACTATTATTCTCAAAAATATGTGGGGCCAATTACATTTTCGCTTTCGCCAAATCCATCAAAGATCAGAGAATGTTACCAGGCCATGCAAAAAGAATTAGAACAGTGGGATGATGACAGTTATATAACAGATAAGCAGCTGGAACGTGCTAAAAAAATACTGTACATCACCCAGGTAGAAGAACGGGAAGAAGTAGAACGGTATGTACACCTGCTTTCATTCTGGTGGGCCTGTGCATCTACAGACTATTATACTTTTTACCGCGAAAACATGGACAAAGTAACCCGCACTGATATAAAAAATTATGTAAGAAAATATATCAAGGGCAGGTTTTCCTGCACCGGCCTTATTATACCACAGGGCTCCAACCTGTCAACCAATCCCGACTTTTATTTCTCTAAATAATTTATAATGAAATCTATATTTTCAAAATTCTGCGGCTTTTGTTTACTGTTATTAATTACTGCTGCAGGCTATTCTCAAAATAATACAGTTGAGTTTACTGCAAACGGACTTAAAGTGATATTGCGGCAAACCCAAAAAGAAACGCTGGTGATGAGTATGTATTTCAGGGGAGGGTCATCTAATTATTCGCCGGCTAATGCGGGCATAGAATCGTTGGCACTATCGGGTGCCGTAGAATGTGGTACCACTAAATATCCGGCCAACGATTTTAATGATCAGACAGACGAATACGGCTTGCACATGGGCGGTATTGCCGGCAATGATTATGGCGTGGTTAAACTGAGCTGCATTTCAAGATATACCGATGAGGCATGGAAACTTTTTTCAGCTGCTGTTTCATCTCCTGTGTTTGAAACACAAAAATTCAGTCTTTTAAAAGAACAGAAAATTAATGATTTAAAGGGAGCGCTGTCAGATCCCGATGCCCGTTTAAAGTGGCTTGCACAGGAGTTTGCATTTACCGGTACGCCCTATGCCATTAACCCCAATGGAACGGTAGCAAGTCTGCAGGCCTTAAGCAGGGATGCAGTAAAAGATTATTATTACAACACACTGCTCAACAAAAACCGGATGTTTTTAGTGGTAGCCGGTAATATTTCCAGAGAAGATCTTGAGAAAAAAATCCTGGAAGCCTTTGCTGCAATTCCATCTAAAGCATACACACCAGTAAAAATTGAAAATACCGGATTTACAGAAGAGACTTATAAAATAGAAAGCCGCGGTATTGCAACCAACTACATTGCCGGTATTTTGAATGCACCAGGTTTAACTGATCCCAACTATCCGGCTTTTCGCCTGGGTGTTACCATTTTAAACAGCGCAATGTTCGATTATATCCGCTTAGACAAACAGCTTTCTTATGCACCTTATGCATCTATAACAGAGGGTAGAATTTCTTATGTAACTATGTATGCAAGTACTACACAACCTGCAGAAACAGTAAAGGGCATGCGTTTGATACTTTCGTTTCTGAAAAACAAGACTTATTCTGATAAAACAATGGATAATGTAAGAAAGAGTCATTTACTTGCTTATGCAAAACGACAGGAAATAATGTCGGAGATTGCTGATCAATTAGGCGAAGCTGAGATAATGGGTGATTGGAAACTTGCCGAAAATCTTGCTTCCAGAATGAGTACGGTTAATGCCGAAGAAGTAAAACAGGTTTTAAATATTTATGCAAAAAATATAACCTGGGCATACATTGGCGACCCCGGCTTAGGTAAAGAATCATTTAATCAATAGCAGCATTTATTACTTTATTTGCTGTAATGCTTCATCAACTTCCATCACCGGCAGCTCACAGGTTTTATCCCTGCATACATAAATAGTAGTTTGCCCATCTACGAATTTGTTTTCAAGCAGGGCAAGGCTACCGGTTGTTTTTCCTCCCAATAAAATCACACTGGGTAAATAATGTTCATCAAACTGTTGTCGCTTGTTTTTAAAATCATCTCCCACAATCGCCACCTCATATAACGGGCTTGTAAATAAAGCCTGCAATATTCCCCAATTTGAATAAAAATAAATGTTGCGTTGCACATCGGCCTCCACATTAATCAGCATTTGTTTTGCTTTACCGATATAATCTTCGTTGCTTAAAAAATGGCCCAGTAAAAAAAGATTCTTTGCCATTTCGCTGTTGGATGATGGAATTACATTATCTGATAATTCCATCTTGCGTGCAATCAGGTTTGAATATTGATTGTGTGTGTAGAAAAACATTTTTGATGTTGAATCGAAAAAATGTTCCAATGTATAGCCTGCAATTTTATCTGCGGCTGTAAGCCACATTTCATCAAAGGTTGCCTGGTACAGTTCAATAAAAGCAGCAATGGTAAAAGCATAATCATCCAGCAAAGCATTAATTGATGATTTACCATTTTTATAATTACGTGTCATTTCACCAGTTGCAGCAATGGCATTTTTAAGCAGAAAGTCTGCATTTTTTACCGCAGTCTTTAAAAAATATTCTTCACCAAAC
>JANMWP010000554.1:0-3645 GCA_031394065.1 Chitinophagaceae bacterium | reverse complement strand
GTCTTCGTAATAAATATTTACAGGTGTTTCGTTATTTTGAACTGATTTAATAAAAGGCATAATTTAAATTTTAATAACAATGACACAATATTGATTCTTCGTATGAATTTTTTCATTACGCTTGTTTATAAGTTGAATCAGCTTTAGGGTACAAAGTTTGTTGCATTGTGGTAAATTGCAGTTACAGTATTGCAGATAAGAGTTGTATCATTCACACATTTGGGGCATTGCGCAAGCTTGTTGTTTGTTTTTTGGGCTTGTATATTTATAAGTTCAATATTAAACCAACAGTTATTTAAGCGGTCTTACCTCAGTTCAATTGATCAGTTAAATCCATTTATACATTATGCCGGTCTCCAATCGTTTAAAAAATCAGCATTTATTATGGCGCAGTGCTTTTGGGCCCATGGCCGAAAATGCAGCTTCGCTGGATACCATCTCTCAAAAAGATTTATGGGCATTACTGGTAAAAACATCCTCCAAACCGGTTGAAAAGATTGAAGTAACCAAAAATCCGGCTGATGAATATATGGCAGGCATGACCACCCCTGCAGATATGCAAAAAGTAATGAATAATCCTGAACTGAGGAAAAAAATCAGGGAAGAGTCGAGGGATGATTTAAAGACAATGAACCTGCGCTGGCTGGAAATTATGGTTAACAGCGAAGCCCAGTTAAGAGAAAAAATGAGCCTCTTCTGGCACGGACATTTTGCCTGCCGCATACAAAACAGTTTTTTTCAGCAGGAACTTTTGCAGATCATCCGCAGCAATGCACTAGGCAATTTTGCCGATATGCTGAAGGCAGTTAGTAAGTCGCCGGCCATGCTGCAGTTTTTAAATAATCAGCAAAATAAAAAATCACATCCCAACGAAAACTTTGCCCGTGAAGTTATGGAGCTCTTTACCATGGGCCGTGGTAATTATACCGAGAACGATGTGAAAGAGGCTGCCAGGGCTTTTACCGGCTGGGCTTTTAATCCACAGGGCGAATTTATTTTCAGAAGAAATCAACACGATGATGGCAGTAAAACTTTTTTAGGCCGAACCGGTAATTTTGATGGCGATGATATCCTGAATATACTTTTAGAAAATAAACAAACCGCCAATTATATCAGCAGAAAAATTTACAGGTATTTTGTAAATGAAAATGTGAATGAGGAAAACCAGCAATGGCTAAATAAACGTTTTTACAGCAACAGCTATGATATTGCAAAATTACTGGAAGATATATATACCAGCGATTGGTTTTACAGCGAAAAAAATATCGGCACTAAAATAAAATCGCCGGTTGAATTACTGGCTGGCATCAGAAGGTTGTTGCCCATGCAGCTGGAAAATAACCAGTCGCAGCTTTTATTTGAACGGGCACTGGGGCAGATATTATTTTACCCCCCAAATGTAGCTGGTTGGCCTGGTGGTAAAAACTGGATCGACAGCAGTTCCCTGATGCTTCGTCTTCGTATTCCGCAAATACTTTCGGCAAACGATGCTATGAATGTTGTACCCAAGGGTGATGATGATGTGCAGATGGGCATGATGGAAATGGCAGTTAACAAAATGAAAGATGCCGTAAAAGGTGGCACGGCTGTTATTGACTGGCCGGCAGTAAACAAAGTTTTTGAAAAAGTAGAGCGGGAAAAATTACTTGAAAATATTATAGCAGCAGTTTTGCAAACCAAAGGAAAAGTAAGTAATGCTGTATTGGATAAATATGTAAATACCGGGAACAGGGAAAACTATATTAAAAGCACTGTCGTAAATCTGATGGCAACACCGGAGTATCAGCTTTGTTAAAGCCCCCTCTGCCAGTCCTGAGCGATAGTCGAAGGAAAGGGGGAACTGGGAATGTATTTTTTTAAAGATCTTTTTTAAAATTGAATAATCAGAATCACCGCCAATTAAAAGCTTTTTAAAGAGGTGGAGTCTAAGCTCCCCCTTTAGGGGGTTGGGGGGTTAAATCTATTTTTATGCTCATCAAACGCAAAGAATTTTTACAGGTTGGTTCATTGGCAACAGCATCTTTTATGTTGCCGAAGTTTTTAAAAGCTTTTGAAAAGCCTATGATGGTACCGCCAGGCAATAAAGTGGTGGTGGTAATTCAGTTTAGCGGAGGTAACGATGGGTTGAACACTGTGATACCAGTGCGTAACGATATTTATTACCGGGAAAGGCCCAGGTTGGGCATTGCAAAAAACGATGCATTAATATTAACTGATGAAACCGGTTTAAATCCTGCACTGGAAGCACTTAAAGGATTGTACGATGATGGCAACCTGGCCATTATGAACAGCGTAGGTTATCCAAATCCCGACAGGTCGCATTTTAGAAGTATGGACATTTGGCAAACCGCCAGCAACAGCAATGAATATTTAAATACAGGCTGGCTTGGCCGCTATTTAGATGCTCAATGTAAGGGCTGCGATAAACCTACCCAGGCTATGGAGTTGGATGATGTGCTTAGCCTGGCATTAAAAGGTGATGAAAATAAAGGACTTGCTTTTAAAGACCCCAAAAAATTATTCAATACCAGTAACGGCAGGTTTTTAAAAGATGTAAACAGCGATCACAAAATCGGTGAAGAAACTGTTGACTATTTATACAAAACCATGAGTGCCACACTCAGCAGTGCCGATTATATTTATCAGCAAAGCAAGATTCATCCAACATCACAAACCTATCCTAACAGTAACCTGGGAAAGGATTTAAAGACGATTGCTTCCCTGATATTTTCTGATATCAATACCAAAGTATACTATGTTAGTTTGGGTAGTTTTGATACGCATGTGAACCAGGATAACCAGCAAAAAAGATTGTTTACCGAACTGAATGATGCAGTAAAAGCTTTTACAACTGATTTAAAAAGCAACAACCGTTTTGATGATGTACTGATGATGACCTTCAGTGAATTTGGCCGTAGGGTTACACAAAATGCCAGTAATGGAACCGATCATGGTACAGCTAATAACATGTTCTTTATCAGCGGTGGCTTAAAAGAAAAAGGTGTTTTAAATGCTATGCCCGACCTGTCTGATTTAAATGATGGAGACTTAAAACACAAAGTTGATTTTAAAGATGTGTATGCCACTGTATTAAACAAATGGCTTGGTGCCGATGATAAGATGATTTTGGGCGATAAGCATTCGCATCTGAATTTTATCTAAGCCTATTTCACATTTCCCATCCATCTTTTTAAAAATGGAACTATAAAAATAAGGAGCACTCCAATTACAACCGATGCAATGCTGATCTTGAAAATTATATCTGCATAATAAGGTAAAGAAAGAACAGGGTCATTCTTTAACTTTATTACTTCAGGCACACTCATTAAAGAACCGATTTTTCCTGCCAGAAATTCACCAATAGCAGTGGAAAAAAACCAAATGCCCATCATCAGCGAAACCATTTTTGCAGGGGATAGTTTTGTTATCATGGATAAACCAATCGGCGACAGGCAAAGTTCTCCTAAAATTAGAAAGCAATAACCCCACAAAAATGGCCATAAAGGAATTATGCCAGAGTTTATATTAGCACGGCAACCCAGGTAAAAAACAAAAAAACCGGCACCCAGGAAAATAAAGGACAAGGCAAATTTCATAGGCGTACTGGGTTCCTTGCCTCTTTTATTAAGCCAGGGCCATAGTGGT
>JANMWP010000562.1:0-2694 GCA_031394065.1 Chitinophagaceae bacterium | reverse complement strand
TTTTTTTACAGGATAAAAATATCAAGCAAATTGTCAGTAATAAAAACAGTTGTTTCATCTTGATTAATTTATCTGTTTGTATCCTTAATATTACTAAAGTACTATATTATCAGCATTAATAAAGTAAAAACAAATAAGTCTCATATGCACACTATCAAAAATCTCCTTATTTTTAAATTCTAAAATTAATTACTATGCCAATACGTATGGAAGATGATCTGCAGGATCAACAGGAATTTGATGACAGTAATACCTCCGGTGGAAGAACAACAGGCGGTGGAGGTGGCGGCGGATTGCTGGCTTTCTTACCCTTGATTTTTTCATTATTCAAAGGCGGTGGTGGCGGTAAAAAAATTATACTGCTGTTGATTGTCGCAGCTGCAGCTTATTTTTTCTTTTTCAGAAATGGTTCGGGCGGAGGTTCAAATATTGTAAAAAACCTTTTTTCGCAGAGTGGTTATAGTTTTAGTCCCGAGCAGTTTAAAAAAGCAAATGTTTACGAAGGGCTTGCCGATGACAATACAAAAAACCCTTTGCCTGAAAGTGTCTCCTTATTAAAATTTGCACCAGACCGTCAAAACCAGGGCCAGCAGGGATCTTGTGTAGCCTGGAGCAGTGTGTATGCAGCCCGTACCATTGTAGAAGCCGCATCTACCAATCAGCCGGGCAACAGCACGGCTTTCAGTCCGGCTTTTGTTTACAACCAGATTGGTTTGGAAGGTTGCCAGGGAGCATACATACAGAACGCCATGGAGTTTATGGCTACCAAAGGTGTTGTTGCTTTTAATGATTTCCCTTACGATGATCAGGATTGCAGCAGGCAACCAAACTCAGCATTGGAAAGTAAAGCATCGCAAAATAAATTACATGGTTTTACAAGATTAACAGATGGCGAAAGCACCCAGGGAATTAATGTACGTGCAATTAAAGAGCACCTTGCAAAAGATGCACCGGTTGTAATTGGTATGATGGTAGGCGGCAGCTTTATGCAGGGCATGAAGGGTAAAGAAATGTGGGCACCAACCGATGAAGACCGCACACAGGCCGGCTTTGGCGGACATGCCATGTGTGTGATTGGTTATGATGACCGCAAAGGAGCTTTTCAGATTATGAACAGTTGGGGACCTGAGTGGGGCAACAATGGTATTGGCTGGATTCGCTATGGCGACTTTAAAGAGTTTGTACGGGAAGCTTATGGTGTTGATCCTATGCCTAAACGTGGTGCAGCAGTGAGTATAGGTTTTGAAGCTGCCATTGGTTTGGTAAAAACTGATGATAAGCAATACATTCCTTTAAAATTAAAAGCAGGCAATATTTTTGAAACCGTTAATATAGTTGCGCCCGGTACCAAATTTAAAATGGAAATAAAAAATTCAACCGAGTGCAATATTTATATTTTTGGGCAAGAGACTGATGGTAGCAGCTATACTTTATTTCCTTACCCCAGTAAAGAAGATGCAACCAAGACTGCATTTTCTCCATTCTGTGGTATAACCGGTTACAGGTTATTTCCAAAAGGAAAAAATTTAGTGCCGGATAATGTTGGTAACAAAGATGTGTTTGCAATCGTAGTAACAAAACAAGCCATTGACTGGTATGCTGTTAATAATGCCATCACCAAAAGTACCGGTGCAGATTATGGAACTAAAGTGGCGGCGGCATTACAGCAAAATGCAGTATCCGGTGTACGTTTTGCATCGGGCAGCGGGGGCACTATTAATTTTAAAGCCGATAACGCTAACCAGAATGCTGTACTTTGTGTGGTAGAAGTAAAAAAATAGACAAATGAAAAAAATCTTTGTAATAGTTTTTAGCCTGATTACATTTATCAGCCAGGCACAAACCGAAAACAATAAATTATACCATCCTGATGCAAATGCCGAAAAGGATATTGCTGCCGCAATAAAAAAAGCAAAAGCCGAAAATAAGTATGTGTTATTGCAGGGCGGTGGCAATTGGTGCAGCTGGTGTATTGAGTTTGCAAGGTTTTGCAAGGCAGACCAAAAAATTGATTCTGTAATAAACGCCGGCTTTATTTGGTATCATTTAAACTATAGTAAAGAAAACGAAAACAAAGCCGTGTTTGCAAAATATGACTATGCCCAGCGTTTTGGATTTCCAACATTCATCATTTTAAATGAAAAAGGCGAACGCATTCATACCCAAAACAGCGAATACCTGGAAGATGGTAAAAAAAGTTACGACCAAAGAAAAGTACAGGCATTTTTAGAAATGTGGAGCCCAAGGGCGCTGAATCCAAAAATGTACGGAGAGTAAAAATTGAATGTTGATAGTTTTATCTTAATGTTCAATATTCAATATTCAATGCTCAACAAACAATTTTCAATGTCAAATGCCAACGATTTTCTCCAATTAATAAAGCATCCGTTTAAATTTAAGCTGTTCATGCTTTCTAAATTACCCAGCGCTTTTTTTTGCGGGGTAAGGGTTGTTGATGCCAATGAAAATAAATGTGCTGTAAAAGTTCCTTACAAATGGTTTAGTCAAAACCCTTTTAAGAGCACTTATTTTGCCTGCCTGAGTATGGCTGCTGAAATGAGTACCGGCCTGCTGGGCCTGATGCATGTACACAAAAGGCAACCGGCAGTAAGTATGCTGGTAGTAAAAATTGAAGGTAATTTTATGAAAAAAGCAACCGGCATCACTGTATTTACCTGTGAGGATGGGTTAGCC
>JANMWP010000483.1:0-3477 GCA_031394065.1 Chitinophagaceae bacterium | reverse complement strand
TTCCTTGTGTTCAATAAACTCATACTTTAAATATTCAACGCTTTTATCCAAAGCAACCGGTTTTACATTTACCCGTAATGCATCATATTTTCATCGTAATAAAAGCTGCCCCAGGCTTCTGTTTGTGTCGAAAATATCAGTGTCACATTATCGGCACCCATGGCCATGCTCAAACCATAAGCACCTGCTTTCAGGGGCTGGCCTTTTATTTTAACCTCATGTTCAAATGTGATGACGGTGTTTTCATTGGCACCGGCACGCCAGGGCGATGTGTTTTTATTGGTGATATTATTCTGTGTACTGAAACCGTATGATACAACGTTTCCATCGCCCCATATTTTTCCTTCCCGTTTATTTACATCTGGCCGGCTGTATTTAATGGTTATAGAAGTTATCCCAACTTCTTCAGTGATGGTAGCACGTGGGTTGCCGCCGCTGGGTGGCAGATCTATCTGGGCAAAAACTGTAAGTGTAAAAAGCAGTATTGCAGAAAGCAGTTGTAGTTTTTTCATTTTTTATTTCAAAATAAGAAATATAAAGCAATAAGTAACAGAATTTGGATAAGCGGCGATGCAGATACAGCATGTTTTCCATAAATATTTATTTTAAACTCATTTGCTAATTTTTAACAATTGAATTGTGTAATCATATTACCGGTTTCATCCTATACTCAAATTCAACTGTTATGTTTTTAGCTCAACTTTTTAAAGATGCCCGTTACTTTCAAATTATTTTTCAGGCTGCGTTTTTAAGCTACGGTATTTACTTTTTGCACTGGAGAAATGAAAGCTGGTTATATGCAACTTATTTTATTATAAGCCTTGCCGTGCAGTTTGTGTGTGAGTTTTTTTTAGGGAAGAAAAATATGCCATTTATTAAACGGTTAAAAAACGGCATCCCTTCGGTTCTTATTTCTTCATTCGGATTAAGTCTTTTATTAAAAACAAATTACTGGTGGGTGGCGGCTTTTGCTGCTGCAGTTTCAATTGGTTCAAAATATTTTTTACGGTTTAATGGCAAACATATTTTTAACCCTTCGGCATTGGGTATTGTACTTGCAATTTTGTTAACAGGCAATGCCTGGATAAGTCCCGGCCAGTGGGGAAGTGGCGCTGTTATTATGTTTGGAGTTTTAAGCCTGGGGTTTATTGTTACTACTAGGGTTCAAAAGCTGGATATAAGCCTTGCTTTTCTGGGCACATTTACCGGCCTGCTTTTCATTCGCCAGATTATTTATTTAGGTTGGCCCATGGATTATTTTATACAATCGTTAAGTACTGGCAGCCTGTTGCTATTTTCTTTTTTTATGATAACCGATCCTAAAACCATTCCCAATCATACATTGGTAAGAATTTTTTGGGGCGCTGCCATTGCCGCCGTAGCATTTTATTTAACTGCATTTAAATTTATGAATGGAGCCCCCATTTTTGTACTGGTACTTGCGCAGCCACTTGTGCCTGTGCTGGATAAATTTTTTAAGGCCAAAAAATTTGAATGGCTTCCCCCAAAAAATTATACACCGGAAGAAAAGAGTTTTCTGCAGATCGTTTATTCAAAATCAAGCATGTAATTATTCAATTCAAAAAAAGAAATTATGAAAAAGAAACTTTTAATTATCGGGGCTTTTATTGGTATTGCTCCTGTATTGTTCTCCTTCTGTGGCTTTTATGTAAGCAAGGCAGATGGAACACTCAAAAACAAAACCAGCCAGGTTATTCTTGTAAGAGACGGAAATAAAACCGTAATCACTATGTACAACGATTTTAAGGGTGATAGCAAAGATTTTGCCATGGTGGTTCCGGTTCCTGTTGTGCTTCGCAAAGATGATATTAAAGTGGTTGACCAATCTATTTTTCAACGGCTGAACGATTACAGTGCCCCAAGATTGGTGGAATATTGGGATCAGAATCCGTGCAGCAATTATGAATCGATGGACGAAAAGAAAGATATGGCAGCACCAAGTGCCAATATAAACAGAGCATTGGCTGGTAAAGTTGCCGGAGCACAAGTAAATGTAAAAATTGAAGCCCGGTATTTAGTTGGCGAATATGATATTTTAATTTTATCTGCCAAAGAAAGCGGCGGTTTAAAAACATGGCTTATTGACAACGGTTATAAAATTCCTGAGGGAGCCGAAGAAGTGCTTGACCCGTATATAAAAAGCAATCTTAAATTTTTTGTAGTTAAAGTAAATGAAAAGGAAAAACAGAAACTGAATAATAATTTTCTTCGCCCGATACAGATCAGTTTTAACTCGCCAAAATTTATGCTGCCCATCCGTTTGGGTATGGCCAATGCAGATGGAGACCAGGATTTGATTGTGTATGCTTTTACAAGAAAAGGAAGAATTGAAAGTACCAATTACCGCAATGCTGAAATTGCAAGCAACAAAAATATTCCGTTGTTTGTGCAAAAAAACTTTGGTGCATTTTATGGCAACCTATTTACCAACCAATGGAATAATGAAGACAAAAGTGTAGCATTTCTGGAATACGCCTGGGATGTAAGTCCGCAAAATTTTTACCATTGCGATCCCTGTATTGCAACAGCACCCAGCGAACAGGACCTGGTGCAGAGTGGTGTTTGGTGGCTGGGTGGTAAAGACTGGAGCGATTACAGTGATGTAGATAATGATGCGCCGGACAATGGAAGTAAAAATGTTCACTTTACCAGATTGCATTTCCGTTACAACAGAAAGTCATTTGCACAAGACCTCATGTTTCAGGTTACGCCTAATACCGAAACATTTCAGGCCAGGTATGTTATTACACACCCGGCCACCGGTGATTTTAATTGTGTTGCCGGTAAAAAATATTTGCAGGACCTGAGACAAAGGAGGAAAAAAGAATTGATGGAATTAACTGCACTAACCGGTACAAATATCAACAACTGGCAGGATGAGGTAACAGCAAAAAATGATGAGGAAACGAATGAATCTGCACAATACGCCACTTTATTACCACAAGTTAAAGATGAAATGGAGAATAAAGAAAGCATGCCGGTTGGAATTGTTTTATTTGGTGCTGCCATGTTGGGAGGCGCCGCATTAATGAGATGGAAAGGAATAATTTAAAAGAGTTGGCTATACAGGTTTTGGTTTTAAGGTTTATGCTCCGCTTTAATGGCGGAGCATTTTTTAATGCCGCTTCGCTCCAGTAAATTAAAAGCCATTAAAATCTTTAGAGGGCTATGCAACATAAATAAAAAAGCCCTGCAATAAATTGCAGGACCTTTTTGTTCGCATTCACCTTTAATGAAAGCTATTTTCCTCCACCGGCTGGAGGGGGTGTACCGCCGCCTGCTGGTCTTTGTGGCCTTAAAGAAGGCTCAATTTCATCCTTCCATTGTTTCATTTGAGCTTCTGTAAAAATCAATTTTAATTTTGCATCTCTGGCATCACTTAGTTCTTTACGTTTGGCCATCATTGCATCCCGGTCTCCGCCGTTTGCTTTTATTTCATCCATTGCTTTTTGCTGC
>JANMWP010000482.1:0-4133 GCA_031394065.1 Chitinophagaceae bacterium | reverse complement strand
AAAAAACTATCGGGGTTATTGTGTAATATTTTTGGCACAACACCCAGAAAAAAAATAACCACACTTAAATTAATTACTATACCGGCAATACGGGCAAAGGCATAACGCCTGGGCCGGTCCTCCTGCCGCAGTTTAGCAAAGGGTAAAGTGTTTAAATTATCTACTGCAATAATGGCAATCATCCACAGTACATAATCGGGGTGATTGTTTAAATCGGCAGCACCGGTAATGGCACTTTTGCACAACAATAATATTAACGTAAAAAGTATGCTGCTGAAAAATAATGAAATGCTGAGTGTGCTGTACAGTTTTTGTCTATCGTGTGTTTGCGAAAAACGGAAGTACGCCGTTTCCATACCATAAGCATACAGCACATTTAAAAAAGGAATGATGGTGTACACCTGAACCAGGTCGGCGGTTTTTTCGGGCATTACCACAAAAAACGGTAAAGCCATATTCATTAAATAACCCAGGAAACGGCTGGCAATGGTTGGTACACCATACCACAAAGTTTGTCCTGCTAATTTTTTAATTCCGCTCAATTATTTTTTTATTTAGGGTCAAATTTACCTTTATAATTTTAATACAGCTCTGCAGTTTAAATTTTAAAATTTAGTTGAAATAATGGATTACAGGCAATACCTGTAATTATAGTTACTCTGTTTACCAGATTTCACGGCCTATTTTTTTTCTGAAATCTTTCAGTGTGCCTATTTTCTTTTTTGTTTCAATGCGTTTTTCTTTGGCAGCCTTGGTTGGTTTGGTTGCTTTGCGTGGTTTGGGTTTAATAAGCGCTTTGTTTACAAAGGCATTCATTTTTTTTATTGCATCCTGCTTGTTGCCCAGCTGTGTGCGGCCGGCCTGGCTCTTAACCAGTAAAAATCCTTCTGAATTAATTTTTTTAACCAGTTTTTCCAGCAGTATTTCTTTCTCGGCATCGGTAACCAATGCAGAGGTTGCAACATGCCAATAGCCCTCCACCATTGTTTCTACCTTATTCACGTTCTGGCCTCCTTTGCCACCGCTTCGGGCTGTTTTAAACTTAATCTCGTCAGTTATATTTACCATCTTGTCAAAATTAAGCCGAAAAAGTACGAATTTGCAGCTATAACCGTTTTATTTAAGTCTTATATTTCGATAAGAAGGATTTTTTATACATTTTTGCATCAAACCAACCGACAGGAAATGATTAAAGGTATTTACCATTCATTAACGGAGCATAAACAGCAACATAAAAAATCATTTGCGGTATTAATTGACCCCGACAAGGTAAATGACAGTAGCCTGCAGCAATTGATTGATTTGGCAATGGCTGCTAAAGTTGATTATTTTTTAGTGGGCGGAAGCCTGGTTATTTCCAATTACCTGGATAAATGTGTGCAGCTTATCAAACGCAGTTGCAATATTCCTGTCATCCTTTTTCCTGGAAGTCCCAACCAGGTTAGTAAATATGCCGATGCTTTGTTGTACCTCTCACTCATCAGTGGCCGCAATGCCGATATGTTGATTGGCCAGCACGTAATATCTGCACCGGTGGTAAGACAAAGCGGGCTCGAAATTTTATCAACCGGTTATATGGTGGTTGATGGCGGTGCACCCACTACGGTTTCTTATATATCCAATGCAACACCTTTGCCTGCCGATAAAAATGAAATTGCCATGTGTACAGCCATGGCCGGCGAAATGCTGGGCATGAAACTGATTTATATGGATGCCGGCAGCGGCGCCAGGCGTGCCATCAGCGAAGACATGATTGCAAAAGTTGCTTCTGTAATTGAAGTGCCCCTAATTGTAGGCGGCGGAATTATTGAACCCGAAAAAGCCTACCTCAACTGCAAGGCCGGTGCCGATGTTATTGTAGTTGGCAATGCCATAGAAAAAGATCCCAATCTTATAAAAGAAATGGCAGCTGCTGTACACAGTGTTACGGTGAAAGTGTAACGTCATGGCGAGGAGGAACGACGAAGCCATCTCCTGTTGTAATTTTTTTGAGCCCAACATTTTTTATATATCCAGCTTCATTGGCACAGTTTATCCTGAGGAACGAAGGACACTCTTGTACATTAAATCTTTATTGAGTATTGAGCGAAGTCGAAATGTTATTTAAGCGTGATAGGTCTCTACTAATGTTGGTCTTTAGTTATTCATTCAGTAACCCATTCCTAAATCATAACTAGGGTTCATCACTATCTCTGTAATTTCCACGAAATGATTTAATAATTAAACCAGGTCCTTTTATGAGGCCAAATAGTGCCGCTGCCACCGAGAGTATAATAAATTTGGGTTTCCATTCGCCCGATATCAGCATAGCTATTAATAAACCAAGCCCGATAAGACCTACAATACAAAATAGTATTCCGTAAAGATAACCACCACGATTTTCCTTTTTAAATTCGCCACCGTTTGCCTGAAAAAGATCTTCTATTAATTGGGTTGATTGACTTTCAGTCATACCTCTATAATCGGCAGTTAATGTTTCAAGAATATGCTCCCGCTTTGTTCCATCAATAATAGCTTCAGTTGCATAATCTATATTGTTTTCCGTTACACCAAGTGCCAGGTATTTTGATTTGATATTGGCGAATTCAGGTTTTTGCATCTCTTTTGTTTTAGGTAATGAACCTGTTATTAAAATTATTTTTGTTGAAGTTAAAAATTAAAATTTAATGTTCGCCTGACAAAAAATGGTTTGTGCAGACACGAACCAGGGCGGAGAGACACACTGCCGATGATTGTTCTTCCGTCCAGGCCCAATTGCACAAAACCTTTCCTGCATAGTTCTTTTATTTGACTAACATTTCAACTAGTTTTTATACTTAAATAGCTACGGTCTTTTTTTTTCATAACCTAAAAGCCAGCCTATAAAAGCTCCTGCAACTGCATAGTTAACAGCAGAAACCAATACATGAACTCCAACTGCTTTAATGCTGGGGGAAAGTGTGATTGCATATGTAACCAAAAAATTACCTAGACCTACCAATAACCCGATAATAAATCCAGTACTTGCTCCAGTTTTTAGAGTAGAAATATTTGCTTTTATAAAAAAATAAACGAGCAAAACTCCTGAGAACAAATTTCCTAATACTAATGCCCACCATACCATTGTATCAGGATTGGTAACCGGGCCACCATTTTCGGCAAAGAAATCTTTAAGAAAAACACCCACAAATAAAAAGCCAAGAAAGAATTTAATGATACCACCTGCAAAGCTTCCGAGAACAAATTTTTGTATATTCATAATAGTTGATTTTCACTTTTTTTTGTCCCCGTTAGCCAAAGAATTTAATCCTGTTTGAGGAATAGGGGGAATTACGCACAACGGCGGCTCGGAATATGCTCCCGCTTTGTTCCATCAATAATAGCTTCAGTTGCATAATCTATATTGTTTTCCGTTACACCAAGTGCCAGGTATTTTGATTTGATATTGGCGAATTCAGGTTTTTGCATCTCTTTTGTTTTAGATAATGAACCTGTTATTAAAATTATTTTTGTTGAAGTTAAAATTTAAAATTGAATGTTCGCCTAACAAAAAATAGTTCGTGCAGACACGAACCAGGGCGGAGGTTGTAGTTGGCAATGCCATAGAAAAAGATCACAATCTTATAAAAGAAATGGCTGCTGTGCATAGTTTGGCGGTGAAGGTGTAAACTCATTCCATCTTACAAACCATACGTGCCGAAGGACGTAAGCCACAAAATGTGCGGAGGAAAAATCGCTAAGATAAATTTTCATCACAACGGTTAGGTATTGCCGATGGTGGGGGATTTGGAAAACGTCCGCCCGGAACCGCTGCTGATTGAAAAACATTTGTTGAAGATAACAACAAATGTTCAATGATGTTTGTCCAGCCCGAACAACTGCTGCCATGTTGTTGATGATGAAGATAACAATGTCATGCCCCACTATTGGCAATACCCCTGTTGTATGCATACCCTTCTCCTCGTTCTGCTATAATGTGGGTCTGTGTCATACCGTAGGGTGATTGCGGTGCGTAGGGCAAGGCAGGCTCTTGGACAGGTTGGCTTCTGTGCTGTGGATTTGTGAGCCTGACCATGTGCCTGACTTGCAGCGTTGGCTTGTTAGGGTCGTCATGTTGCTGGGTTTATCCGTCTGTTTGCTAAAAGTATTCGTCT
>JANMWP010000547.1:0-13639 GCA_031394065.1 Chitinophagaceae bacterium | reverse complement strand
GATATAACCTCCCGCAAATGGTATAATGTTAAAAAGACCAGCAACTATCATAATTACCATTGCAATGAGTAAATAATTTACTCCGCTTGCTCCAGTTGTTCCTAGTGTTGCTGAATTTTTCAATTTCAAAAGGCCTACAATTTGAAGGATGAATGCAATGAGATTTAATAGTCCGGCAGGAATTCCACCAACAAGGGGAATGTAACTGAATAAGGTTGCTATTATACCTAAGATAGCTGCCCAAATTAATTTACTTACTCCGTTTTGTCCGGTTTCGTCAAGAGCTGTTTTTAGTCGGCTCAGTCCTACAAAAAATAATATTAGACCGAAAATTGCGGTGAGTGATGCTGTCCAGCCCTCACCAATGCTATCATATGTCAATAGCATATTTCCAATGAGAATAAATGTAACTGATGTAATTGATTTAGTATTTATCATTTTGTTTAATGTTTAATTTTCCTACTCGTTTGGCTTTTCGGTATCGCCCCGTTTTTATAGTGGTTGCTGGTTTCCACTTATTAAAAATGCATTCGTTGTCGGTTGCGAAACAGTCAGGGACTATCGCAGAAAACAGATGGTGGCGCTCTTGTTTGTTTGTTAAGAAGTTTTTGTTGATTAAACTTTATCATAACGCACTGTTATAGGAGTAATCAAAATGTTTTTTACTCTTTCAATAATATTCATAAGCTGATAAGTTTTAGAGGAGTAAAATATAAAATAGCAGGCAGCAATGCAAGCGTTTTGGTGTTTTATTTTAAAACAATTCAAATGCTTTTTAACCACTAAATTTCTTTTAAAAACTTTTGTACTTCAAGTATATTAATTCTTTCTTTCAGGTCATCCCTTTCCAGTAAACTATTTTCAAGGCTACTTTCTAACACACCAATGCGGCTGGCAGTTTGTTCTAATTGAAGATTACGCTCCTGCAATACTGTTAATTGAGCCTGAATATCTTTATACCGGCTTTGTAAATAGGCATAATCCTGCACCAATTCGTTGTATTGCTTGTTTAGCAGGGCCATTTCGGTAAGTTCCTGGTGCAGTTCAAACTCCCGCTCTTCTGCTCCTTTTGCCGCCTCCTGTTTTTGGCCCAGCTGGTTTTTAATACTTTCAATTTCACCCTGCTGGCCATCTATTTTGCTGCGTAATTCGGTAGCTTCTTCCAATTCGTTACCTAAAAACTCAATTTCCTGTTCCCTGGCGGCCAGTATTGCATTGGCATCTGCCAGCTGCACTTGCAGGCTTTCATTTGCCGAAATCAATTTTTTAATTTGTGCTTCTGATAACATCGTAATTATGAACGGTTTTATAAGTATTTGTTCAAATTATAGATTTTAAGTGCTAAAAACAAAAAAAATCGCTGCTTTTTTGTACCTTTTAAGCAATAAAATTCAATGGGGCAGCGTATAGTTGTGTCAGGGTATCTTAAACTATAAAAAGCCCCATGTAAACTTAGTTATAATTGACGGAAGACGAACTCATACGAGGATGTTTACAGGTGGATGCCTCCTGCCAGAAGGAGATATTCAACCGCTTCGCCGGCCGTATGCTTGGTGTTTGTAACCGCTATGCCCGAAACAATGCAGATGCAGAGGATATTTTACAGGATGCTTTTATTAAAGTTTTTGACAAGATTTATCAGTTTAAATTTGAAGGATCGTTTGAAGGATGGATAAGAAAAATTGTAGTGAATACGGCTTTAAAAAAATATTCATTACGCAGGTACGAGAAAGAAGTTGTTGGTTATGAAATTACCGATCGGGACGAAAGCGGGATGGAACCATCGGCCTACAGCCATTTAACCGAAAAAGATCTTTTAGTTTTAATAAATAATTTACCAGATGGATACCGGCTTATTTTCAATCTGTATGTGATAGAAGGATATCAACATGATGAAATTGCAGCAATGCTGAATATTCAACCGGGTACCAGTAGAAGCCAATTGGTAAAAGCAAGAAATATGCTGCAGAAACAAATATTACAATTACAAAAAGTTGCGGTATGAACAATAACCGGCAGTTTGATGAACATATAAAAGAGCAATTCAACAATTATGCTCCCGATGTGCATCCCCGCATCTGGGAAAAAATTATTGCTGAAAAAGATAAAAAAAGGCCTGCTGGTTTTTGGGTATCGATGTTTAACAGCCGCAACAAATTACTGCTGCTGGGTCTCATCATTGCGTTAAGCAGCGGCGGAGCCTGGTTTTATTACACTAAAGATATGCCGGCAAAAAATTCTTTGAGTGAAGCAGATACTAAACAGCTTACAGATAAAAATGACAGGAAAACCGGTATAGCAGTAAGTGAACCTTTGGCAAATGAGCCAATCAATTCAAAAGCCGAAACCATTATCCCAACAGCAAATGATGCTGTTACAACCAATACCAATCCGGTTTTATTTTCTGCAGGTAATATAAAGACAAGCATTTCTTCAACATCACTTCAGGAAGAAGATAAAACAGCCGGAAAAAGAAATAAAAATGCTTTAACAGGGTTGGGAAATGTTCTGGTTAATGTCACTTCGCCTGAAACAGAAGAAGATGAATTTATGGAGACAGGAGGAACCCTGTTAGGCAGGCTTACTTTCCAAGGTGAAAAAATTACAGAAAAACGCAAAAGTGGAAAAACGGGATCACTTCGGTTTAATCCCGTTATTTTTTTACCCGACTGCCCTACACTTGAAAAAGATGCCGCAGGCAATAAAAAATATTTTGAGTTTTATGCCGGTCCCGATTATGCATTCCGCAGTTTACACGATACCGCCAACTCTGCCTATCTGCAAAAAAGAAAAGAAACTACAAAGTTTAAGTCGGGTTACAGTGCAGGTGTACGTTATACCAGGGTATTCAACAACTCCATGAGTGTACGTGGCGGTATTAATTACAGTCAGATAAATGAAAAATTCACTTTTAACCAGGGCAACATTGTACAGGTTACCTATATCCTTAATTCTAATGGCGACACCATTGGCAGTTATACTACCACCGGTAGCCGGCTCAAAACTACCATCAACAGGTACCGGAGTATTGATATACCGGTTGTGATAGGTTATGAATTGGGTAACGGAAAGCTGCATGCTAATATCAATGCCGGTGCCATTGTTAATATTTATAGCTGGCAAAAAGGCGATGAACTGGACGCCAGCGGGAATCCCGTAAGTATTACAACCGGCAAAGCTTCATCTCCTTACCAGTTTAAAACCAATGCCGGCGTAGGTTTTATTGGTGCCGTATCGGTTTATTACAAACTAAATGAAAGATTGCATATTATGGCGGAACCATATTTCAGGTACAATTTATCGCAGATGAATAAAGCTGATATTACATTAAAACAAAAATATCATACCGCCGGTTTAAGATTGGGAATAAGACTGGATTTAAAACAGAGGCAGCAAAAATAAAACAGGAAGCATCTCATAATAGTAACGTATTATTTAAACAATTGGTGATGAAAATAAAAGCATTCATATTGGTATTGTTTACAGGCAGCTTGCTTTTAAGTGCCTGTCAAAAAGATACAGATATTTTTGTACCAGATCCTGGTCAGTTAAACGGACCGGATACCAGCTGGCAAAATGCCATTACTGCCACCATGCCTGTTTCTGTTCTTAGAAATAATTTATCGGATGAGCCTTATCTGGACAGTTTTACCGTTAATGCAAATATTGCAACAGTTGTAACACCATTTGGCATGCAGGTAAATTTTCCTCCCAATTGCTGTGCAACTGCAGTTGGGCAGCCTGTAACCGGAAAAGTGCAGTTAGAAATTAAGGTTGTAAAAAACAAAGGTGATATGATACGCCTAAATAAACCTTCTACTTACAATGATAGTTTACTGGTAACAGCCGGACAAATTTTTATCAGGTTAAAAAAAGACGGACAAACACTTCAGCTTGCTCCAACAATCAGATATAATATTCACTTTGTTGATTTACCCGTTAATACACAAATGAGGTTGTTTCTTGGCGACGAAACAAATGCAGAACGTTTTAACTGGTTACCTAATTCCGATTTATTAAATAACACCCTTAATCCTGGTACACAGGCTTATGAAATATACACGAACCGCCTGCGTTGGATTAGTGTTGCATATGCGCCAGGTTTAAGTGCTACAGCCAATACTGCTGTAACGGCTGATATTGCGCCTTATTTTACCAATGCCAATACCATAGCATATACTGTGTTTAAAGATTTGCGTTCGGTAGTTGCCATGCACGGCGATTTAAATACCCGGAAATTTATAACCGGAAAAATGCCGGCAGGAAAACAAATTACCGTTGTTGTAATTTCAAAACAGGGCAACGATTATTATTTAGGATACGAGTCTGCAACAACAGTAGCATCAACTTCAAGTTCGCCGATCCAGCATGTACGGATTGTGCCCATAAAAAAATCTTTATCAGAAATATTATCTTACCTGAACACACTTTAATTGCAACCAATCTATAAAAAAGGGATGCTGTTTACAGCATCCCTTTTTTATAAGTTCATTATTTTTTAAGAAACCAGTGTACCTACTTTTTCGCCGGTAACCACTTTCAGCAAATTACCTTCGGTGTTCATATCAAAAACAACAATGGGCAAATTATTTTCCATGCAAAGCGTAAAGGCAGTCATATCCATCACTTTCAGGTTCTTTTGAATGCACTCGTTAAATGAAATGGTTTCGTATTTAGTTGCTGATGGGTCTTTTTCCGGGTCGGCTGTATAAATTCCATTTACCCTTGTCCCTTTTAAAATTACATCTGCCTTAATTTCTATTGCTCTTAAAGAACCTGCAGTATCGGTAGTAAAGTATGGATTACCGGTGCCGGCTCCAAAAATAACAACCCTTCCTTTTTCCAGGTGCCGCATGGCTCTTCTGCGGATATAAGGTTCAGCAATCTGTTCCATCTTTATGGCACTTTGCAGCCTGGTATAAATGCCGGCTTTTTCCATGCCGCTTTGCAGGGCCATGCCGTTAATAACTGTTGCCAGCATACCCATATAATCTCCCTGGGCTCTTTCAATGCCGCTCTCAGCCTCGTTCATACCACGGTAAATATTACCGCCACCAATTACAACTGCCACCTGCACGCCCAGCTCCAGCACCGATTTTATATCCTGGGCATACCGTGAAATTACTTCACTGTCTAACCCAAAATTTTTATTACCCATTAAAGATTCACCGGAAAGTTTAAGCAGAATTCGTTTGTACTTAGGAAGCATTTGATGTTGGTATTTTTGCGAAGATATATTTTTTATAGTTGTTTAACCGCTTTTATAGAATACAGCATGGGCATTTTTTCATCCAGGCCTTTAATCCGCCACATCCCATCGGGGCCCTGCTGCAGATTTTTAAAACAATTATAGGGCGAAAAAGGGAATTCATTAAACTGCTGAATGTGCAAATTATGTTTCAGTAATGCATTGATAATTTCAGAAAAGGGATGGTTCCATCCATGCTCAATTGATTTGATGGGAGCATCCCTGTCAGAATAGGTGCCGGATATTTCTTCGGTAATAACTTCGGTATTAAAATAATTGTATTTTATCTTTTCAAAATTTTCATCCATCATCCAGAGTGCAGGATGAAAATCGGCAATATAAAATATGCCGCCGGGTTTTAAAAAATGAGCAATTATTGCCGCCCACTTATCCAGGTTGGGCAGCCAGCCTATTGTGCCGTATGAGGTAAAAACAATGTCAGCCCCCTCCCAACCTCCCCCCGTGGGGGAGGAGTAATAATGCAAAGCCTCTGCATTTTCCTTTAAGTCGTAAATGTTTGAGCAAATAAATTTTGCATCTAAATTTAACTCAGTATTTATTTCTTTGGCAAGATTAATTGCTTCGTCACTTAAATCAACCCCAACACAACCGGCACCTTCTCTTGCCCAACTCATGGTATCCATTCCAAAATGGCATTGCAGGTGCAGCAGGCTTTTTCCTTTTACATCGCCCAGTTCTTCCAGTTCAATTTTATTAAGCGATGATTTGCCTTTTTTAAAAGAATCCAGGTCATAAAAGGCGGAATCTTTATGAACAACCGTACGTTTGTTCCAGGACTGTTTGTTTTCTTCAAAATAAAATTGATACATTTCCATCTCCAAATATAATTATTCCCTATTAAGAGCTAACTATAGTTACATGAAAAAAGCTGCCGGTATTACCACGACAGCTTTTAATATCAATCTCGTGCTGTTAATTTATCTTTTAGGCAGTTTTGTAAAAATACCGCTTGCTACAGTAAATGTGCCTCCAGGTCCTGTTGTATTAATACTCGTAAATGTTCCTGTAATCTGGTTAGCCGTATTATCATAAGCAGAAATAGTAACTGAACCATTAGTTCCTCCAGAATAATTTGCACTTGGCCAGTAAATAAAATCATTGGTGCCCATTAGTACATTATATGTAGTGGCTGTTACTCCGGCAAGATTAATTTCAAACCGCATTACGCCACCTTTCCACGCTTCTATAAATGTTTGCGTGGCATTTTTTACATAATGGGCTGAATCAGCAGTAAAGGCAGTGCCACCAATAGTACAGGTAAAGCTACCGGCTACAGGAGTTACCGGATCAGGCGAGGGATCAGATTTATTGCAGGCCATTAAAGAGACAAGAGAAATTGCAATCAATAGATACGTTAGTTGTTTCATTTTTTTGTTTTAAGTTTAAAAAATATTTCCTTTAATCAGAAATTCAAGTGCAAGTTTTATAAATTCAAGTGTTTGGGAAATACTCTCTATGCGGCATTTTTTGGCAATAAAAAAAGCCTCTTAACGAGGCTATAATAGAGAAGATTTTTTAAATACTATATCCATTTATTCTTCAGGCTTATCTGCAGCGCTTCTATTTTACTACTTACATGCAGTTTGCTGTAAATATTTTTCATATGCTGGCGTACAGTGTGTTTGCTCAGAAAAAGCAGTTCGGCAATTTGTGCATACTCCTTGCCTTCCATGCTGCATTTTAAAATTTCTTTTTCTCTTTCACTCAGTGGTTCCAGCTCATTTTTTAATGCTGCAGTTTTTCCCATTTCGGGTTGCAATGATAATCCGTTGAGCCATTTCCATGCCTTGCGTGCAATGCCCGGACTCATAGGTGCGCCATCATCTTCATAAACCTGGTAAATTGCATCAATGATCTGCTGGGCAGTTGCTTCTTTTAATAAATAGCCATGCGCACCCGCTTTAATGGCATTAAAGATGCGTTCATCATCATCAAAAACTGTAAGCATAATAAATTTTACTGACGGGTAAAATGGTGCAGCCCGTTGTATGGTTTCAATGCCATTCAAGTCATGCATTTCAATATCCATCAATACCACATCGGGTTTAGGCGATGCAGTTTTCATCAGTTTAAGAAAGTCCGATCCATCACCGGCTTCCATTATTACTTTAATCTCATTTTCTATGGAGGCCAGTTTTTCTTTAAGCGAAATTCTTAAATAGGGCTTATCATCAACAATTGCTATTAACATGATACAAAAATAAATTGAAGTAAAAATTTAATAATACCCCCTGTGTGGCATTTCGTTGGTTTTAATAAAGTTATCGCTTATAGTTTTATCGTTATCGCAACACCATTTTCTGCAGCTGCCTGTATTTCCATTTCTGCATTAACAGAAGCTGCTCTTTGTTGCATATTCTTTAATCCGTAATGTCCTTCTTCATCTATTTTTGTAGTATCAAATCCAATTCCCGAATCTTTAATGTTGATGATAAAGTTTTCCTGCTCAGTTTTTCCATGTAATTCCAGCACTTCGCTTTTGGCATATTTACAGGAATTGGTAATGGCTTCCTGGCAAATACGAAAAAGCTGCAGTGCTTCATTTGAATTAAGTTCTTTACTGCCCGAAAAATTTTCTGTTACCTGTAGCTTTATATCCGGATAGGATTGCAAAAAGCGGTGGGCATAGTCAACCAGTTTATCAAAAAAATCCTGGGCACTTACCTGTTCTTTATTCAATATCCAGATGGTTTCACGCAGTGTTTGTAAAAGCTGTTTGGATGTTCCTTTTACCCGGTCGATATTTTCATCAATGCCAATTTGCTTACGGTAATTGATATCCAGGTTTTCAACGTTGTTGCTAAGCAATGCCATTTGCGAACCCAGGTTATCGTGTAAATCTCTGCTGAGCCTTTCTTTCTCTTCCTGCACCTGTAACTGCATTTGTATTTTTTGTTTTACACTTCTTTTTTGATAAAAATAATAAAATGCAAAGCTGGTAAGTATCAATAAGCCGGCAAATCCGGTTATGTAAATCTGTTTTTCTTTTTTTGCCTTGATAGAAGCTATCTCATTTTCATGCTGCAGTTCGCTTGTTTTAAATTTAGCTTCTGCTTCGCTCATCTTGCTGTTTAAATCGGTATTAAAACGTTTTCTGTAGGACTGGTTCTGGTCGTATAAATACCGGTATGCTTCCTTAAAATTGCCGGCTTGCGCATAGTTGCCCGATAATAAACCAAGAGCCGTATGCTCCATATCCAGTTTATTGAATTTTTGAGAAATCAGCAATGCTTCTTTACCGGTTTCAATTGCCCTGTCAAATTTTTTTTCGTTGGATAATAATACAGCATAAAACATCAATGCCTCGGCAATGCGAAGACTGTCGTTTAATTGCCGTGCCCGTGCAATAACCGTTGTATATAAAGCATCGGCTTTTTCATTTCTACCGGTTTGCTGATATAAAGTTGCCAGCAGGCGGTAATGCAGATTTCCTAACGCTGTAATGTCTGTTTTGTTGGCAACACTTAATTGTATTGCTTTTTGAAAATTCTTTTCTGCTTCATCATAATTTTTGCCGCTCTCCAGTATTACCGAGCCAATATTGTGATAGCATTGTTCCAATAACAAACTTTGGTTTATGGTTTCACTGATTGCTACACATTTTTTCCAGTATACTAAAGCCTTTTCTTTATCCGGTATATGATAACAGGTATTGCCAAGCAGTTTATAAAAAGTTGCTTCGGCAAGTTTATTGTTTTGCTGTTGTGCCAACTCAATTTGTACCTGGCAATAATGCAGGCAGGTATCCCATTGCTGTAACTCCTGGTATTGGTGAATTAATGCAGTTTGTACTGCTATATTTTCTGCCGTTGTAAGATTTGATGAAGTAAGTATTTTTTTAAGTTCAATAATATTTGTTTCGTGGGCATTGTTGTTATCAATGGATGCCAATTGCGTATTCAGATTACTCTTTTGTGCAAATAAATTAATGGCAATAAACAGCGAAAAAACTAATAAGCGGCCCTTGTATATCATTAAATAATTTTTATTTTTCCGGTTAAAGCTACAAATACTGAACGTACAATGAAGCGCCCTGTGGCAAATGATTTTAAAAATACCCTGCGAAGGGTATATGAATAAGCCGGTAACAATGATATCTTTATACCATTAGATTATCCTTAAAAATAAATTATGACAAACGTAACAAAATGGATGAGCTGGGAAGGCGGTATTGATTTAGTAGCCGTTACTTCTCCTGATTTGCAAATGCCGAATTTGATTGTGCATTTAGGCCGTATGGTAAATACACCTGTTGGCAATGCAGCCAGCGGAATGATTCTTTGGCAACCAGACCCTGCAGCAATGCCTGCAGTAATGGGTTTTGTAAGTACCAATGCAGAAGTGGGCAAATATTTTGGTCCAAACATTTTTGCAGGCACACCATTTGAACAGGCCCCCGTTTTAAATGCCACAATCAACATTGAAATAACTGCTGATAAAGCAACCAGCAAATGTGTTGTTGGCGATTATACTTTTGAAGTGGAGATGAGTGATTTTACAGAGCCATATTTAATTAACCGGGAGCCTGCTGCCATGCCTCCTTTTCATCAGCAGGGAGTTGAAATTCATGCCAGAAAAGTTTCTTTAAAAATTAATGGCGAGGTCATAAATATTATTGTACCAACGGTTGGTATTACCGGCGGCCCGGCATGTGTAGTTAGCCCCAATGGAGTTTATGCCAGGTAATTAAAACTAAAAAAAATTACGGATCATTAATTCCATTTAAAAATGAAAAAATATAGCAGTTGTTTTTTATTGTTATTGTTTTCAATTTCAGGCCTGGCACAGCTTACTCCTGAACAGGCTACTATTAAGAAAACATTTTTTGATTTTCTTTTATTTTACAAAAAAAACGAAACAAAATTCGATTCTTTTGACCTTTACAAAGGAAAAGGGAAAGAAAATAATCCTCCTTACCACATTCAGTGGAAGGAAGCGGAAAGATATTTTGCTTTTCTGCGAAAAGATGTTCCCAATGTTGGTGAGGCATATATTAAGGCTGAAAGAGACCATTTTAAATTTTCGGATAGTTGCTTTAAAGCCGATCCGCAGGATGAAATTGCCGCTGGTTTTGATTATGACCGCTGGGCCGGTGGACAGGAATCAATTCAGTACACGTATAAATGGTATACCGCTGCCAAAAATAAATACAAGGTTATTATTACCGGCAATACTGCAGTTTTAAAAATTGGTAGTGAGCTTATGGCCGGTGCAGATGAAAAAGAACGCAGCTGGAGTGTGGTTCCTTTTGTAAAAGAAAAAGGAAAATGGAAAATGGCTGATAATATTTACCCGGCAGATGATGGAAATTAATTGTATAAACCCTTTGGAATAAAAAAGAGCGAAACAATTTGTTTCGCTCTTTTAATATTTTGAATAAATTAATTTACCCCAATGCTACTCTTTTAAAGTCTGTAACTTTTAAATCGGCATCAACACTTTTTAAATAATCGGCAACAGATTTACTGTTGTCTTTTACAAAAGCCTGCGCCATTAAAGTATTGTCTTTAAAGAATTTGTTCATTTTGCCGTCGGCAATTTTTTCAGCCATTTCAGCCGGCTTGCCTTCTGCTTTTATCATTTCAATGGCAATAGCTTTTTCCCTGTCTTTTGTTTCCTGGCTGATAGATGTTTCATCAACTGCCAATGGATTCATTGCTGCAATTTGCATGGCAACATCTTTTCCTGCATCAGCAGCTTCTTTGGTCATAGAAACCAATACACCCATGCGGTATGCACCGTGTATGTAAGATGCAACGAAAGGCGCATCAACTCTTTCAAAACGGCTAAGTTCAATTTTTTCGCCAATTGCAGCCAGTTTATCATTAATCATGTCTGCAACGGTTTCGTTACCAACTTTTGCTGCTTTAAGTTCATCGGTTGTTTTTACATTATTTGCAATAGCAGCATCGGCTATCGTTTGTGCAAAAGCTACAAACTCAGGATTGCGGCTTACAAAATCGGTTTCGGCACTTAAACATAAAACGATACCGCTTTTATGATCGGCCGTTGTTTGTGCAATTACCACACCTTCTTTGGCTTCACGGTCGCTGCGTTTGGCGGCAACTTTCTGGCCTTGCTTACGCAACCAGTCAATGGCTGCTTCAAAATCTCCGTTACTTTCTGTTAATGCTTTGCGGCAATCTAACATACCGGCTCCTGTTGTCTGGCGTAATTTATTTATATCTGCTGCTGTTATTGTTGTACTCATGATATTTAACCCCTGTCTCCGACTGCTGGCGGAGAACTTGTTTTTAAAGTTTACAATTTTTTTTAAGAACTTTTAAATTCAACAAAGTTGAAAATGATTTTGTGTACAAGTGTGCGACGCCACCGAAGTTGATTAAAGATTAAATGTTGGGTTCAAAAAAAACTAACAACACAACCTTCAAATCGTTCTCCTACTTTTCCCTCCCCTTCGGAGAGGATAGGAGGGGCTTTACCTTGTTCCACCACTACCGGCTGGTCTTCTGCCACCCTGGCCCGGACCAGCTACCCTACGCTTGGGTGCACCTGCAGGACCACGTCCGCTGGCACCACGCTTGTTTCTGTCATCACCGCCATCGGCTTTTGATTCAAAACGGGCTGCTTTTGCTTCGGCACTTTCTTCTGTATCACTGTGTTCATCTTCATCTTTATTTGCCTGGCGCTCCTGTAATCCTTCTGCAATTGCTGCTGTTAAGTAATTAACGATGATAGCGATTGATTTGGTTGCATCATCATTTGCCGGAATGGCAAAATCAATTTTATTTGGATCGCAATTGGTATCAACCATTCCAAAAGTGCTGATGCCTAATTTTCTTGCCTCGGCAAGTGCAATATGCTCATGGCCTATATCAACCATAAACAAAGCAGCAGGTACACGGCTTATTTGCGCAATACCACCCAACACTTTTTCCATTTTTTCTTTATCACGTGTAAGTGTTAAGCGCTCTTTCTTGGTTAAGCTTTCTGCACTTCCATCGGCCAGCATTTTTTCAATACTCTGCATTTTTTTAACACTCTTACGAACCGTGTTGAAGTTGGTTAACATACCACCTAACCAACGCTCGGTTACAAAAGGCATGTTTACACGTTGTGCGCAATCGCTGACAATTTCTTTAGCCTGCTTTTTAGTAGCCACAAACATGATTTTTTTACCACTGCGTGCTATTGCTTTTAAAGCAGCAGCAGACTCCTGTAAACCTTCTACGGTTTTGTTCAGGTCGATAATGTGTATGCCTTTCTTTTCAGCAAAGATGTAAGGCAACATCTTGGGATTCCACTTTTTCTTTAAATGTCCAAAGTGTACGCCTGCTTCTAAAAGTTGCTGTTGTAAGGAAGTATTTTCCATTGTTTATTATTAATGATGTTATTTAATTTGGTTCATGGTTCATAGTTGATGGTTAATAGTAAGGCAATTGCCATGAACTATGAACCATTAACCAACAGCCGGTATTAACGTTTGCTAAACTGGAAGCTTCTTCTTGCTTTCTTACGTCCTGGTTTCTTACGCTCAACCGAACGGGGGTCACGCTTTAATAAACCTGCAGCTTTTAAAGCCGGACGGTAATCAGCACTTACTTCAATCAAGGCACGGGCAATACCAAGCTTGGTTGCTTCGGCCTGTCCTTTTACGCCACCGCCTGTAGCATTAACTACCACGTCAAATTTATCGGAAGACTCAACCGTTTTTAAAGGAGCTTCTACCTGGTTTTGTAAATAAACCAACGGGAAGTAGGTTTTGTAGTCTTTGCCGTTAACTGTAATCTTTCCGTCTCCCTTTGAAAGGAAAATGCGGGTTACAGCTTCTTTTCTGCGGCCAACTGCGTTTGTTTGTTTTTCCATTTTTTGTTTTTTAGAAGCCCCTCCAAACCTCTCCGCCAGTTGGCGGAAGGCTTAAAGTAGCCAGTTATTTTCGTGCCTTTTCATTTAGCAAGCTCCAATCCTCCCCTCCGGGGAGTTAGAGGGGCCTTAAAATTTTAATTCTTTTGGTTGTTGTGCACCGTGCGGATGTACCGATCCCTTGTATACAAATAATATTTTGTACATCTGGCGGCCCAAACGGTTTTTAGGCAACATACCTTTAATGGCTCTTTCGATGATCACTTCAGGTCTGCGTCTTAATAAATCTTTAGCTACTTCTTCTTTACGGCCACCGGGGTAACCACTAAAAGTATCGTAGATTTTTTCATCCATTTTATTACCGGTAAGTTTTATCTTCTCGCAATTGGTAACAATGATGAAATCTCCGCAATCAACATGTGGAGTATAGTATGCCTTGTTCTTACCACGAAGAACGGCCGCAATACGGGCACACATACGACCAACGGTTTGATTAGTACCATCCACAACATACCAGTTGTGTGTAACGGTAGCCTCGTTCGCATG
>JANMWP010000399.1:0-5574 GCA_031394065.1 Chitinophagaceae bacterium | reverse complement strand
AAAAAATTTATCGAATCCTCAATACAAATTAATTTGGCAAAATGCTGGGGTGGAACTCTCTGAAGCCCAAAAAATTATTTTTATAGGTTATTCTTTGCCCCAAGCAGATTATGAAATGCGTCAGTTACTTTCAAGAATGGTTCGAAAAGATGCAGAAATATCAGTCGTTGGTTTTTCCAAAGACCCTAAAACTGACAAGAATTTTCAAGATCTTGAAGAACGATATAAGGTCTTCTTTGGTGATAGACTAAAATTACCTGTATTTAATTTGGGAGCTAAAAAATTCATAGAAGATACATTTAGATAATGCCGCTTACAAAAGAAGATAGAATTAAGACTGTTTTCGGTGGAGGAAGACACGTTGTCATCATAGGAGCTGGAGCAAGTATAGCGTCAACTCTTAGGAACTCTGAGGTTAACGGTAAAGAGTTACCTTCTATGAATAATTTTATAGACGTACTTAAGTTAAATGACATCGTTGAATCTATCCCTAAAGAATTACAAGCTAACAACTTTGAAATCTTATATTCAAATCTTTATGATTCCAACAATAATTCGAAGGAAATTAAAGAAATTGAAAGAAGAGTAAATGAATATTTCAAAGACATGAGATTACCAGAAGAAGCAACAATTTATGACTTCCTCGTACTTTCATTAAGACCCAATGATTTAATTGCGTCATTTAATTGGGATCCTTTTCTATACCAAGCATACAATCGGAATAAAAAAATTGCAGACCTTCCCGACTTAGCATTTTTGCATGGGAATGTTGCCATTGGTTATAACAAAGAAGATGATAGAGCAGGTCCGGCTGGAATGACACATAAAATTACTCGTCATTATTTTAAGCCGACAAAACTTTTATATCCTGTAAAGAAAAAAAACTATAATGACGACGATTTTATAAAAGGAGAATGGAAAAAGGCACAAGTATATTTAAAAAGTAAGAATACTTGGCTTGTAACAGTTTTTGGGTACGGTGCTCCCGAGACAGATATAGAAGCCAAGACACTTTTGAACAAGGCTTGGGGAAAGCCTGCAAAAAGGAACATGGAGCAATTTGAGATAATTGACATCAGACCAGAGGAAGATGTTGTCAATATTTGGAAGAATTTCATTCATACTCATCATTATGACTATGGTTCAAATTATTTTGATTCCTCTTTAGCAGACAATCCAAGAAGAACAAGAGAAAGTTATCATCAACACATATACTTCCTTAATGAGGACGAAGCTTTTAGTGAATCTAACCCAGTTCCAAAGGATATTTTTTCTTTGAAAGACTTATGGGAATGGCATAAGCCTTTAATAGAAGCTGAAAAGAAAAAATGAGAAGCCTGCCGCTAACATTGGTATTGCCAGTAGTGGGGCTGGACATTGGAGCAATCAGCAGCGGTAATTCTGTTGTACGTCTATTAGTCCAGGTGGTTTGTAACCGTGGTATACTTTAGCAAAATAATAAAGAGACATTTACCCAGTAGCAACCATTTACGGAAACTTCTTAAACACCGTAAACTTCAGCAACATCTCCAAAAACAGCAATGTCAGTGCAGCCATAACAAAGGGAAAAAAATTTGGAATAAATACCAATTATTGGTACTTTTATAAAAACCCACATTATGGCACGCAATACTTCCATATTATTAGGAGACCATTTTGAAACCTTTGTTGACAGCAAAATATCTACGGGCAGGTTTAAAAATGCCAGCGAAGTTATAAGGGCAGGCCTAAGGCTCTTAGAGGAAGAAGAAAGCAAAATTGTTGCCTTAAAAAAAGCAATTGAAGAAGGCATTGAAAGTGGGTTTATAAAAAATTTTAATGCTAAGAAACATTTAGAAAAGCTTAAGTCAGTTAAAAGAAAAGATGGCCGGTTATACCCTCTCAAATAAAGCAATTGCTGATCTTTCAGCAATTTGGGATTATACTTTCGAAGTATGGTCAGAGGAGCAAGCTGATAAATACTACTATATATTACTGGAACATTGCCAGGCTCTGGCAGATGACAAAGCTTTCGCAAAGAATTATCCTGAGATCAGTAAAGATATTTTTGGATCCAGAGCAGGTCAGCATATTATTTTTTATCAAAGGCTTAGAGTCAATAAAATTGAAATCGTAAGAATTTTACACAGCAGAATGGATTTAAAGAATAAATTAAATGGTTAGGTAGCAACTGATGATTGCAATCAAACAATTGGCTTACGGAAACTTCCTAAACACCGTAAACTTCAGCAACATCTCCAAAAACAGCAATGCCAGTGCAGCCATAACAAACGGAAAGAATTTTTCGGTGTAGCGTGTTCTGCTTGATATTTCCACCTTCGATTTTTCAAGGCCATTTATTTCATCATAAATACCGGTAAGGCCTTCATTGTCTTTTGCCCTAAAATATTTGCCGCCGGTTTCATTGGCAATTTCTTTCAATAGTTTTTCATCAATAGATACTTTGCCCTGCTGCATTACCACCCCCATGGGTGTATTTACCGGTTGCGGTGCATAGCCATCGGTACCCACACCAATGGTGTACACTTTTACCTGGAAAGCTTTGGCAATTTCCTTGGCTGTTTGCGGGTCAATGAGGCCGCCATTGTTTTCTCCATCGGTTAATAAAATAACAACCTTGCTTTTTGATTTGCTGCTACGCAGGCGGTCAACACTGGTGCCCAGCCCCGAGCCAATGGCAGTGCCATCTTCCAGCAAACCATTGCGTATATTTTCAATGGCCGATATCAATACCGCATGATCAGTTGTTAAAGGGCATTGCGTAAAACTTTCGCCAGAAAAAATTACAATAGCAATGCGGTCGGTAATTCTTTTGTTCACAAAATCAATAGCCACATCTTTTGCTGCTTCCAGGCGGTTGGGTTTTAAATCCTGCGCCGTCATACTGCCGCTTACATCAATACACAAAACAATATCCACACCTTCGCCTTCGGCATTCTGTTCTTCATACATGGTTTGCGGCCGGGCAATAGCTGCTATAATAAAAATAATTGCCAGCAACCTCAATACAAAAGGCAAATGCCTGAAACTTGTCTTCCAGGACGATAAACCTTTTGCAGAAATATCGGATATAATGATGGAACCTTGCCGCTTATTGTTTTTGGCTGCGTACCACCATATCAATACCGGCATTACAATCAGTAACAGCAAAAACCAGGGTTGGCCAAAAGTTATATCTTTAAAATAGTCGAAAAGCAAAATGGGTTTATGGTTTATGGTTTGTTGTTTGTTGTTCGGTTAAACTAATTGTTTCTTTTATTTTTTGTAGCGCATCTGCACTTTGATCCGGTAAGGGAAGATACTTGGCAAATTTTACTGCATCTGTACAACGCAGGGCGGTGGCCAGGTCCGAAATATTTTCGGCTGGCAAATTAACTTCCTTCATATTTATTAAAAGATCGCCGGCTGTTTTGTTGAACAGGTTTTTGCCCTGTTTACGGCCTATGTAATTTTTAAAAATGTCTGCCAGTTTTATATGAAACAGTTTTATTTCAGCAGCATCCTGCAAATTAAACTGCGACAGGTTTTTTAACGCTGCCGTCGCTTCATCAAAAGGCGAAAGTTTAGAAACTGCTATTGCAGGATCCTCTTTCTTTTTCTTTTTAAAATACAAGTACAACAGAAAAGATATCAGCAGCAAAAGCAAAACTCCTCCGGCAATATAAAGCCAGAAAAAATCGAAGACCGAAACTTTGATGATGGGCTTTATATCCCGTAGTTGATTGGTACTATCAGCCGGAGCATAAGAAACATTTACTAAAAATGAATCGGTGTTTATAATTTGTGTTGCCTGTCCTGCAGCTCCGGCAAACTCAACCGGTAATGCCGGAAACACCCAACTACCCGAATCGAAACTGGTGAATATTATAGTTTGCTCAACAGCTTTTGAATTGTCTTTAAAGTCTGTGGTATCTAGTTTGCCTGTTTCAACAATTTCAAAATGGGGAATTGAATCTGGTATGACAAGCCATTTGGTTAAACTGTTTGCATTAAGCGGCAAAGGCGTTTTTATGGTAAGCTTTATCTGTTCGCCAATTAAAATATCTTTTTTATCGGTAATGGTTTGAAGTGACTGACAAAAAATAAACTGCACACAAAAAGTAAAACAGACTGTTAATCCACCGGCAATTATTTTACGCTGTATTTTTCCTTTCGTCATTAGATTTCCCAATCACATTCTTTTAATAAAAAACTGCTGCAATATTTTTACATAGTCATCATCAGTACACACATGCAATAACTCAGCCCCTGCTTTTCTGAAATAATTTTTACTCAGCTCACTCTGCTCCATAAAATGTTGCTGGTAATTGTAACGAACCATTTCATCACTGCTGTCTATCCACAAATTTTTATTTGTTTCTGCATCCTGCACCTGCAGCAGGCCGGCATCGGGCAATTGCATATCCATCTTATCATACACCCGTATGCCAATCACATCATGCTTATTGCCAATCACTTTCAAATCATCATCATAACCGGTTGCTAAAAAATCGCTTAAAATAAAGGCAATGCTGCGTTGCTTTACCGAGCGGCTGAAAAATTTAATGGCATCATCCAGATTGGTGCCTTGCTTTTTTGCTTCAACAGTCAACAGTTCCCGTACAATATACAAAGCATGTTGCCTGCCTTTTTTGGGAGCAATGTACTTTTCTATCTTATCACTAAAGAAAATAACACCCACTTTATCGTTGTTATTAATGGCGCTGAAAGTTAGCACAGCACCCATTTCAACAATCAGGTCTTTCTTTTGCCTGGCAACCGAACCAAATAAATTACTGGCACTGGTATCAATCAACAACATCACAGTTAATTCTCTTTCTTCTTCAAAAACCTTGGTAAACGGGTGACTGAACCTGGCACTTACATTCCAGTCAATAAAACGCACATCATCCCCAGCATAATATTCACGCACTTCCCTAAAGCTCATACCCTTTCCTTTAAAAGCAGAATGATACTCACCCGTAAATAAATGCGTGGTGATCTTCTTGCTCTTAATTTCAAGCTCTCTTACTTTACGTAATATTTCTTCTGTAGTTAAGATCATGGCACGTTAACTCCTCTTAATATTTCACTAATGATTTGTTCTACATTTACATTTTCTGCTTCAGCTTCGTAAGTCAATCCAATTCTGTGTCGCAACACATCTTTACTAATACTTCTCACATCTTCCGGAATTACAAAAGCCCTGTTATTTAAAAATGCGTAGGCTTTTGCAGCCAGTGCTAAATTTATACTTGCCCTTGGCGATCCTCCAAAACCGATCAATGCTTTCAATTTTGGCAGGTTGTATTTATCTGGATAGCGTGTTGCAAAAACAATATCTAAAATATAATTTTCTACTTTTTCATCTAAGTAAACCTGTCGCACCAGTTCTTTGGCTGTTAAAATTTCGCTGGTTGATGCAACCGGGTTTATTGGCGGAAAATTCAACCCCAATGTATTCTGGCGGATGATCAGTTGCTCTTCTGCCTTGCTTGGATAATCTACCACCACTTTCATCATAAAGCGGTCAACCTGTGCTTCGGGCAACGGATAGGTTCCCTCCTGCTCAATCGGGTTTTGTGTAGCCAGCAC
>JANMWP010000373.1:0-2342 GCA_031394065.1 Chitinophagaceae bacterium | reverse complement strand
CTTTGTATGGGAAAAGTGCCGGGATTGTTATCGGCTTCGCCATGTATCATCAGCAGGGGTGTTTTAATTTTATCGGCATAACTAAAGGGGCTCATGGCAAAATAAACTTCGGGTGCCTGCCAGTAAGTACGCTCTTCATTTTGAAAACCAAACGGTGTGAGGGTACGGTTGTATGCACCGCTGCGGGCAATGCCTGCTTTAAATAAACTGGTATGTGCCAGCAAATTTGCTGTCATGAAGGCGCCATAGCTGTGGCCGCCCACGGCAACACGGTTGCGGTCGCCAACACCCATCTCGGCAATTTTATCAATGGCTGCTTCGGCACTCCAGGTAAGCTGGTCAACAAAATTATCGTTGGGTTGTTTATCGCCTTCGCCCACAATCGGGAACTCGGTATTATCCATAATGGCATAACCCTGCGTTGCCCAAAAAACAATGGAGCCATAACCAACCCTTGTAAAAGTATATTTGCTGCCACGTAACTGTGCGGCATCGCTGGTGCTTTTAAATTCACGGGGGTAAGCCCACATCATCACGGGCAGGGGACCATCTTTTGCTTTATCATATCCTTTAGGTAAATACAGATCGGCAGCAAGGTCAACACCATCTTTACGTTTGTAAGTAATTTTTTGTTTGGTAATGCCACGCAGGCCGGGTTGCGGATCGGGAAAAGCGGTGATGGCTTTTGCGGAATTTGTTTTTAGGTCACGCAAATAATAATTGGGCTGCTCAGTTTGCGATTGTTTGTTGGTAACGATTATCATTTTATCAAAGTCCAGCACATCGGTTACGGTTTCGTAATAAGGTTCTTCGCAGCGCCAGAGTTGTTTGGTTTCTTTTGTATTGATATCAAATGTATTTAAAAAAGGCAGGTCGCCTTTTGATGAAGCGCCAATGCCACGCATTACCAATTGTGTGCCGTTGATGAGTTTAATGGTATTGCGGCCATATTTATTTTTTTCGGTGAGGGGCGTGCCGGGATCGTTGTAAGCATCATCTGTACTGCGGTCTATCAACACTTCCATTTTACCATCGGCAGTAAGCCTGCTCATTTTCTGGCGGTGTTTTGCTCTGGAACCTTCGGTAACAAAGAAAGAACCGTTAACGATATCGCTTACATTGCTCATGCGCTCTGCAGTTTTTACCAGCTCCTTAGGGCCGCCTGTAAATGGCGCTGCCAGTATGTATGCTGCATCATGATAATCCATTTTCTTTTTTATCATGCCGCTGTCTAATGGTTCTATCCAGCGCAGGGTTGCAGGCGAATTGTTTAACCAGCTGTAACCACGGGGTGCATTTAATACATTGTCGTTTCCACGGGGTTCCAGTTCGCTGCTGGGCAGTTTGGCAATGGTTTTTACCAGGGTGCCATTCATATCGGTTATCATCATGGTGCTGTTGAAGCCGCCTGCGGTAACGAGGTACGAGAATGGTTTATCAATTCTTTCTACCAGCAAATATTTTTTATCGGGAGATGCTTCTGCACGGCTGTAAATGGCGGGAGCACCAATTTTTGTTTCAACGCCGTTTGTGTTTTTTACCAGTTGGGTTGTGGCATAAAACTCAAACTGTGTTTCGTCAAAAGGCGATTTAATCAGATCCTGAAAAGTAGGACTTGCAGCCACTTTGCCCAGGTTTTGTTGTACCACCGGCCCTTTGGGTGCCACTGGTTTTTTGGGTGCCATTGCAAGCGGTTTGTTTACGGCTGTGTACAACAAACTGTTGTTATCAATCCAATCGAACGCTGCACCCAAAACCAAATTGACTGCGGCTTTATTTACTTTGGTTGCGTTGTGGGTTTTAATATTAATTACATAAATATCAATAGCCGTATTGGTAGTGTTGGTGAAAGCAGCTTTATCTTCATCAGGGCTCCATTGCAGGTTGCCGGCTTTTAAATTTGCCGGTAAACCGGTAACCGGAAACTCTTTACCGGTTGCTACTTCTTTGATGGTGATACCGGTAGTGTATCCACTTCTGCTGGGGCCAAAATTGTTTGGGTTAATTCTTAAACCAGCAATGCGTAACTCTGGCTGGGCAAGGTCTTCCACCGAAGGCATACTGCTGCGTTCCAGTACAAGCATGTACTGTCCTTTACTATCAAAGCTTACGCCGGGGGTTGGTTTTGCCATTACCAGGTCGTAAATTTCTTTGGGCGGTGTTTGGTATTCGATGGCATCCTGTGCAAACAGGGTAGTAGTGCATATTAATAATGCAATGAGGAAATACTTTTTCATATCAGTGTAATTTGGAGTGAGTTATTTTTTTGATTTATATAAAAGGAAAAACTGGTTAGTATTCTAAAAGTAGACAGATTTATTTTAAATAAATTGCTTTTTTTG
>JANMWP010000350.1:0-2302 GCA_031394065.1 Chitinophagaceae bacterium | reverse complement strand
AAAAACTCTACGCCCCTGCTTTTTAAAGCCCTTACTGTTGTTACAATATCTGCGGTGGCAATAGCTACATGCTGCACGCCTTCGCCATTATAAAAATCTAAGTACTCTTCTACCTGGCTTTTCTTTTTTCCTTCTGCCGGTTCGTTTATAGGAAATTTTACAAAGCCGTTTCCATTACTCATTACTTTACTCATTAATGCAGAATATTCTGTTGAAATATCATTGTCATCAAAACTTAAAATATTTTTAAACCCCATAACCTCTTCATAAAATTTTACCCAGGGGTTCATCTGGTTCCAACCAACATTTCCTACACAATGATCTACATATAACAAACCGGTTTCTGCCGGGTTATAGTTCGATTCCCATTTTTTAAATCCGGGCATAAAAACGCCGGTATAGTTTTTCCGTTCAACAAAAAGATGAACTGTTTCGCCATAGGTATGAATACCACTCAGCACTACTTCTCCATCATCATCTTTTAAAACAGTTGTTTCAAGATATGCTTTAGCACCACGTTTGGTGGTTTCTTCAAAAGATTTTGCAGCATCATCTACTTTTAAAGCAATAACCTTTACTGCATCGCCATGTTTATAAATATGATCGGCAATTGAATTATCTGTTCGCAAAGGTGTAGTTAAAACAAAGGTTAGTTTGTTCTGTTGTATTACATAACTCACTTTATCCTTTACACCGGTTTCGGGGCCGGCATAAGCCAGCGATTGAAAACCAAAGGCAGTTTTATAAAAATGTGCAGCCTGTTTAGCATTGCCAACATAAAACTCCACGTAATCGGTACCATGTAAAGGCAAAAAGTCGGAACTGCTGTTATTTGATATTATAGGTTCTGATATTGTTGTTTCCATTTTTAATTAAGTTGAAGTGAAAAAAAGTGGCCCGCAGATATCGCTGATTACACAGACTGGGCCTTCTCCTCTGCGACATCTGCGATATCTGCGGGAGACAATTCAAATTAATTTACCGAATCCATGGCAAGCGTCAACATCAACAGGGAATAGTTGTTGCGCTTATCGGAGAATAGTTTATGTGGGTAATCCGGTATCATTATTAATTCAAAGGTAATAAAGTCCTGAGCGAAGTCGAAGGATTTTTTTGCCAGTACTGAGCGAAGTCGAAGTACGGATAGTTAAACGAAAATTTATAAATTTACATATATGCTCTATAACACCCAACAAGAATCCTTTTATATCTATATCATTCTTTGCAATGATGACTCCTATTATACTGGCTTAAAAGATGAATTAATGAGAAGATTTGATGAGCATGTTAACGGAGTATATGAAACCTGTTATACATTTAAAAGAAGACCGCTCATTTTACAGTACTATGAAACCATCCCCTTTTTAAAAGATGCTGTTGAAAGAGAAAGGCAAATAAAAGGATGGTCTAAAGTAAAGAAAAAAGCATTGATTGAAGGGAATTTTCACATGCTTCAATTACTTTCGCAATGCAATAATTTATCTCATCATAAATATAAAGATTTGGAAAAGGGTCTCGACTACGCTCGACGAACAAACCGCTCTTCGACTACGCTCAGAGTCGGCATCCTGGGCGGCGGCCAATTAGGAAGAATGCTTTTACAGGCAGCAGCAAATTACCCGGTTGAAACATTTGTAATGGAAAATGATGCTAACTGCCCGGCAGCTCATCTTTGCCATCATTTTACAAAAGGCGATATCAGCAATTTTGAGGATGTTTATAATTTTGGTAAAGGGCTTGATGCCATTACCATTGAAATTGAATCGGTGAATGAAGATGCACTGGAAAAACTCGAAACTGAAGGTGTAAGAATCTATCCAAAACCAGCAGCATTAAAAATCATTAAAAACAAAATACTGCAAAAACAGTTTTATAAAGACAATGAAATACCCACCAGCGAATTCATCATTACTCAAAACAAATCAGATTTAAACCAACACAGCGGTTTTTTGCCGGCAGCCCATAAACTTGCACTTGGCGGATATGATGGCCGCGGTGTAGAACTATTGAAAACCAAAGATGATTTGGTAAAAGCATTTGATGCGCCATCCATATTAGAAAAACTGGTGACCATTAAAAAAGAAATTGCCGTAATTATTGCTGTTGCAGATAATGGCGAAAATACTTTATATCCCTGTGTAGATATGATTTTCGACAACCGGCTGAATTTACTCGAATACCAGATAAGTCCGGCCGATATTCCTGAAAAAGTATTGTGGAAGGTAGAAGCGGTAGCTTTAAAAGTAGTTAAAGATTTAAAAAGCCCCGGTATTTTTGCCGTGGAGTTATTTGTTGATATTGA
>JANMWP010000533.1:0-5284 GCA_031394065.1 Chitinophagaceae bacterium | reverse complement strand
TTGGCCCTGGTTCCGCCACTATGGTTTTATGTAATGAATAAAAAGATTAAGGAGTTACAAAAAGAAAGTTAACTGCTCTTGCATTCAGTTTGTAATTGCCGGACTCCCAAAATAATTGTGTAAAATAACCGGCAATGCAATTCCATTTTCAGTTTGATTATTTTCCAGCAGGCAGGCTACAATCCTTGGTAGTGCTAAAGATGAACCATTCAATGAATGTGCCAATTGACTTTTTCCTTCTCCATCTTTAAACCTTATTTTTAACCGGTTGGTTTGAAAATTTTCGAAATTACTTACAGAACTTACCTCCAGCCATTTTTGCTGGGCAGCACTGTACACTTCAAAATCGTAGGTAAGGGCAGATGCAAAACTCATGTCGCCGCCACACAAACGTAAAATGCGGTATGGCAATTCCAATGTGTTTAATAATTTTTCAACGTGGCTAACCATTGCTTCCAGCACTTCATAACTTTTATCAGGATGGACAATTTGCACCAGCTCTACCTTATCAAATTGATGTACCCTGTTCAAACCTCTCACATCTGCCCCAAAACTTCCGGCTTCTCTTCTAAAGCAGGGTGTGTAGGCCGTCATTTTTATCGGCAAATCTGTTTCCTTTACAATTTCATCGCGGTAAATGTTGGTAACCGGCACTTCGGCTGTGGGTATCAAATAAAAATTATCTGCCGTTGCATGATACATCTGCCCTTCCTTATCCGGTAACTGACCGGTTCCATAAGCAGATGCTTCGTTCACCAGCAATGGTGGTAAATATTCGGTATAACCTGCGTCAGTATTGTAATCTAAAAAATACTGAATCAAGGCCCGTTGCAGTTTTGCTCCTCTGCCTTTGTATAACGGAAAACCACTGCCGGTAATTTTTGCACCGGTTTCAAAATCAACCAGGTCGTAAGTTTTTATCAAATCCCAATGCGGTACTGCGGTTGCAGGCAATACAGGTTTTGTTCCGCCTTCTCTTACTACTTCATTTTCTTCGGGTGTTTTACCTTTTGGTACAGATGTGTGGGGAAGGTTTGGTAATAAAATCAAATCGTCATGCAATGATTTTTCAGCATCGGCCAATTGTTGTGTAAGTATTTGCAGGGTTGATTTATGTTCTGTTACTTCCTTTTTTTTATTTTCAGCAGCTTCTTTTTCTCCTTTACCCATCAGCATACCAATTTCTTTACTGGCAGCATTAATGCCCGCCTGCAGCACTTCGGTTTCTGCTTTTAATTTGCGAACCTGCTCATCATTTTCCAGTATTTTATCTACAATAGAAAGATGGCCAAAATGTTTAACTGCCAATTTCTCTTTAACCAATGCGGTTTGCTGCCTGATATAACTGATCTGTAACATCTGATTTTAAAATTTTGACAAAGGTAAGGAAGTGAGCCACAAGCTACAAGCCACAAGGGGGCAATCTTATTTTTTGAGAGTCTGCCCGTTATCAAAAAGACCGGTTTGCTCAAGCATGCTTCTCCCTTGTTGCTTGTGGCTTGCAGCTTTCTTTTATCTTTGCACCATGCAACACCTAACAGAAGATTTACAGGTTCGCTGGCTTAAACTACGCATTAAACTAAAAGAACGCTTTGGTATTAAACCCGATATGGACGGTATTCTTTTTTTAATTGGCATACAGGAACTGGGCAGTGGCAAACAGGAATTCAGCAAAGAAGAAAAACAGGACCTGATGCACATTGCCGTTTGCACCGTACTTTCGCTCAGCGGTTATTATGTATCTGAAGGAAATGATGAGGAAGGCTGGCCGCATTTTAAGCAGCTGAAACCATTGCCGGGATTCATTATGATTGAGCAGGAAAATTTTTTAAAAGATCATATTCTCTTATATTTTCAAAACCAACATTTTATTGACTAATTATTTTTTATGAACAAAATGAAAACTTTAATTACGCTTGCTTTGGTATGCTTTTTTGCAACAACTGTTAATGCACAGGTTAAAAAACCGGTTGTAAAAAAAGCAACCACCACAAAGACAGTCGTTAAAAAAACTCCTGTAACGCCAAAAAGAACCGCTACAACAAGAAGAAAAGTGATAATACCCGGCACCCGTGTAAAAATCACTACCGACTCCGGTGTTATGGTCATCCGCCTCTATGATAAAACGCCAATGCACCGTGATAATTTTATCAAACTGGCCAACGAACATTTTTTCGACAGCCTTATTTTTCATCGGGTAATTTCCGAATTCATGATACAGGGCGGCGATCCGCAAAGTAAACATGCACAACCCGGCCAAATGCTGGGCAGTGGCGATGTTGGCTATACCATACCTGCAGAATTTGATACCGGTTTTATTCATAAAAAAGGTGCTTTAGCTGCTGCAAGAATGGGCGATCAGGTAAACCCCACAAAAGCCAGCAGCGGATGCCAGTTTTATATTGTACAGGGAAAAAAATGGAGCGATGCAGATTTAAACAATATAGAAATGCAGCGGGGTACAAAATACAGTCCGGCTCAAAGAAATATTTATAAAACAATTGGTGGTGTTCCGTTTTTAGATATGGGCTATACCATATTTGGAGAAGTGGAAAGCGGAATGGAAGTGATTGATAAAATAGCATCGGTACAAAAGGGCGCCAGCGACAGGCCCCTGGTTGACCTGCATATGTATATACAGGTGATCAAATAGTTCACAATTAAATCCTTATTTTGCAACAGATTCAGTTAATCACAAAATTTATAAAATGAATTTTCCCGAAAATCTCCGCTACACCAAAGACCACGAGTGGGTTTCATTAGATGGCACCACAGCAACCATTGGCATTACCGATTTTGCACAACGTGAATTAGGAGATATTGTATATGTTGATATTACCACAAAGGGTAAACCCCTGGCTGCCGAAGAAATATTTGGAAGTGTAGAAGCTGTTAAAACAGTCAGTGATCTTTTTTCGCCGCTTGCGGGTACCATCACCGAAACAAATCCGTTGCTTGATGCAAAGCCCGAACTGGTTAACACCGATCCGTATGGAGATGGCTGGATGGTAAAAATGACAGTTACCAATGTAGCAGATTTTGATAAAATGATGGATTCGGCAGCATATGCAGCTTCTGTTGGATAGTAATAAAGCCAGTATGCAAAATCCTTCAAAAAGGTCTGCTTTTAAAAAATTCATCCCAGGCATCGCCTGGTTTTTTCTTGTACTGGTATTAATCTGTTTGCCTGGGTCAAATATTCCACAAGTTGAAACCTGGCTGAATGATATTTATTTTGACAAATGGGTTCATACCGGCCTTTTTGCCGTACTTACTTTTTTATTCATTTACCCGGTTGCCAAATTACCGCTGACGCTACCTGTAAAAAAGAATCTGGCCATTAAAATTGCTATTGCTGCCTGTGTCTGGGGATTAACAACCGAGTTTATTCAAAAGTTTTTTATTCCCGACCGTAGTTTCGATTTGTATGACCTAGCTGCCGACAGCTTTGGTATAATAACAGCCTATACCTGGTGCCGGGTAAAATATTTAAAATAAAAATGGCTATAAACAGGCCTGTTTCGCTTTTCAACTTGAAAAATGTACAGGTTTAGCTTACATTTGTATTATGCTGAACACCGAGAACATGGAGTACAATACAACCAGGAACTTTTTAGTCATGAGAGAATATGGCCGTCATATTCAAAAAATGGTTGAATACCTGTTATCTATTGAAGACAAAGAAGAAAGACAACGTAATGCATACGCTGTAATTGAATTGATGGGCTTTTTAAATCCGCATTTGAAGAATGTAGAAGATTTCCGGCATAAGTTATGGGATCATCTTTTCCTCATCAGCGATTTTAAGCTGGATGTTGAAAGTCCTTATCCTATTCCCACACGTGAAACTTTAAAGGCCAAACCCGAACGTTTGCGTTATCCAAAAAGATATCCCAAATTCAATCACCTGGGCAAAAATATTGAAGTGGTTATTGATAAGGCGCTTAAAGAAGAAAACCCCGAAAAGAAACAGGGCTTTGCAAATGCAGTGGCTTATTACATGAAGCTTACGTATAGCAACTGGCATAAAGAACTGGTGCATGATGATAACATACAAACCGAGTTATCGGCCATGACAAAGGGTGAACTGGAATTTAATAACCGCCCCTTTGTTAAACACCGGGTTGATACCCGTGATGACAGGGATGATTATGGAAACCGCCCTGCCGGTGGATACCGTAAGAATTTTAGCGGCGGAAGAGATAACAGAAGCACTGGCAGCAGAGATAACAGAAGCGCTGGCGGCGGAAGAGATAACCGTGGTGGCAACAGGGATAACAGAGGCGGTAACGGTGGTGGTGGAAGCGACAACAGAAATAATAACCGCAATTTTAAGAAGAGGTATTAAAAATGTGCTGATTAGCTAATCAGCTAATGTGCTAATTAATTACCCTGATTCAATTCAGGGTTTTTTTATTTTCGATTTTTAAAATTTGTGCAATTCGTTTTAATTCGTGCAATAAAAGAATATAGCATGCAATCATTTGAAGTAAGAGGCGGAAAAAAGTTATCCGGAGAAATAACACCCCAGGGTGCAAAAAACGAAGCCCTGCAGATAATTTCGGCAGTTCTGTTAAGCCTCGAAAAAATTACCGTTTCAAATATACCCGACATTGTAGATGTAAACCTGCTGATTGACTTATTGGGCGAAATGAATGTAAAGATTGACCGGCAAAGCCGTGGTACCTGTACTTTTCAGGCAGATGATGTAGATGTGGATTACCTGCACAGCGAAGCTTATCACAAAAAAAGCGGTAAACTGCGTGGCTCTGTAATGCTTGCAGGGCCGATGATTGCCCGTTTTAAGAAAGCATACATACCAAAACCCGGTGGCGATAAAATTGGCAGAAGAAGACTTGATACCCATATCATTGGTTTTGAAAAACTGGGTGCAAAATTTTCTTATCATACCGATGATGGTTTCTTTCATTTAGAATCTGCCGATTTAAAAGGCGCCAATATTTTATTAGATGAACCCAGCGTAACCGGTACTGCCAATATTTTAATGGCAGCTTCTATGGCTGTTGGCACAACCACCATTTACAATGCTGCCTGCGAACCTTACATACAGCAGCTTTGCAAAATGCTTAACCGCATGGGTGCAAAAATCAGTGGTATTGGCAGCAATATGCTTACCATTACAGGTGTTGATGCTTTGGGCGGAACCGAACACCGCATGTTGCCCGATATGATTGAAGTAGGTTCTTTTATTGGACTTGCTGCCATGACGCAAAGTGATATTACCATTAAAAATGCAGGCATTGAGCACCTGGGCGTTATTCCG
>JANMWP010000531.1:0-4356 GCA_031394065.1 Chitinophagaceae bacterium | reverse complement strand
AAGATAATCCAGCCGTCTTTTATTTACTTCTGCTGTATCGTCTAAACCATCAAAACCAATATCCTGGTATTTTCTGTCTTCGGAATTGTTACTGAATGCATTGGTAACCTGTACGGGATTGGTTGGCACCCTGCCCCAGTTCGAATTATCAACCGGTGCCGGTGCATTGGGTGTTGGTAAACCGTTTTCGTAAAAGCGTTTGCCATCTTTTAAAACATCTTCCGAAATATTGCCCAGGTTAAAATATAATTTACCACTGGCGTTGGCAGGGTATGTTAAGTTTTTTGCCGGATAATTAATAAACGGATCCTGTAACCAGAATTCAATAAATTCAATATTGGCAGTTTCAAAATCGGGCTGATCGATATTACGCATTAAACCTCCCCAACGTTTTTTTGGGTTATTTAATTTACCATTGGCTGCAACACTTCCGGGAGCTGCATCATAATTATACTGCCCCCTGTCTGATGGAAAATAAGCCAGGTCAAATGTTGTAAGCAAACTCTCTCCAAAACCGGTTGTTCTTTGCGGAAAAATTTCTTTCTGGTAAACCTGCCTTACCCTTGGGTCACTTAATTCAACACGATCGTTTGAGTAAGGATTATTAGAACCCTTGTATTGCTGCAATGTAGGTTCTATCTGGTACCAGGCCAGTTTTGCCCTGTTTTTTCCATAATTGATATCATTATTCAATTCTGCTTCGGGAAAAAGTATAGCACCGTTTTTATCAGTTGCTTTAAATGGTGCAGATGCCAATGCCCAGCTGATGGGAGGAAAACGTAGATCTAAGCCCGACTGTGTGCCATCAAAATCATCAATATTAATAATTCCTTTTGATCCCTTGCCTATTTGTGGTGCATGGCCTGGTTTTAAGTAAGCCGCTTCGGCAAATACATTAATGGTTGATGGTGCCGTTGTTTTATAAAAAGGCAGTTTGTCTAAAATTTTTGTAAGCCTGGGAATATCTTTCCGGTAATTAACATCAATACCATACATGGCATTGCGGATGGGTTCATTGGTACCTCCGGAATTAGCGTTATCGTAACTTACTTTACTAAAGAATGGCCTTTCGCTTAACCGCACAATGGTGCCACCAATTGACAATTGTTCTTTAACCGTATTTTTGGCCATATAATCCCAACGCAGGCCCATATAACTTTTTTGCTGTAAGCCAAACGATGCATTGTTTTCGTAATTAACCTGTACCGGAATACCCGAATTAATAACAGCCGAATTGGTTATTTTAATGGTGCCTAAATCGTAGTTGATATCATAATCTATTCCTTCAATCAGTACCCTGCCGCCTGCCGAAACAGTAACAGAGCCCTTGGGTATATTATAGCCAATACTGATATCGGCCGAGCCCGAAATTTTTGCCGAGCCTTTTAACACAAACCGGTTTAGATTGGGAAATTGTTGCGCCACCGCTTTTATGGAATCATAGAGTGCATAAAATAAACTGTCTTTTATATTCGGCACCACGGTTGTATCTGCATAAATACCAAAAGCCAGGTCTCGCCCAAAAGGCTCCAGTACCGGAAACATAACCCGGCTGTACTGCGAGTAAACTGTAAATCCTTCTACATAATCAAATACACCATCCGGCTGTGGATCTAGCTGGTTATTTAACCGGTCGAGGTTAATCAATGAAATAATTGGTGACCCTTGGTTTTTATTACCAAAAGGAACATAACGTTTCCATCCAAGTCCCGGCTCCTGGTATAAAACATCCAGTTTAAAATCGGTAGGGGTTAATGTACCATAACCAATTGCATACACATTCTTCATCATCAGATCCCAGATTGGTAAAGTTGGCCGCTGTGATGTTGTTTTTAATAATTTTAAAAATAATATCCGCTGGGTAGCCTGTGTACTGTCCGGTGGCAAATCCTGAGAAAATTCTCCTACCTGAAATATTTTTCCGTTATAGGAATATTGATAAGCAACTGCAAGCACTTCATCAGTCTGCAACGGCTGACTTAAAGAAATAAAACCTACCTGGCGGTTAAATATATATTGAGATGAATCGAGTTTACGTGCAAAAGTTTTTTCAAAATCCTGAACAGGTTGTAAACCGAGTGTAATTAAATTTTGAAAAACTGTTGATGGGTTTCTGTTACCCGGATTACTGATAATAGTTGAGTAAAGTGGAGTTGTACCGTTTGAGGGTATTGGTGCAGGAGAAATACCGGTTTCACCCAGGTTAGTTAAACCTACCACATCCCTGGTTTCGGTTGTTGTACCATTTTTATTGGTTATCCAAACCTCCAGTCTTAGAATTTGTACAGGGGCGGTAATGGCTGGTAATTTGCTCATTACCTTCTTATAATTCTCTTTAAAATACTGGCCCAGTAAAAAGTGGCGGTTCTCTTCATATTCATCGGCCTTTATCTCAAATAGCTGCGAGGCGGTACCACCGGCCAGGTTAGCCGACTGCCGTTGCGATTTTTGATTGGCAATAACTCCGGTTAAATAAAGTTTACCAAACTGCACAGTAGTTTTTACGCCAAACAATTGTTGTGCACCGGGTATTAAAGTACTGCGGCTCGGAAAAGAAACATTACCTAGTTCAAAACGTTTTACAATCTCATCATCTAAACCTGTATAATCCAGTTTAAGCTGGTTATCCTGTCCAAAATTGGCGAGTGTATTATAGCTTATCGGAAATTTTAATTTGCCGCCAATATCTGCATTTACATTAACCTGGGCATTCATGTCAAAATCAAACCCACCACTCTTTCTGGCCCTTTCGGGTAGTGTTGGGTTTTTAATATTCTGTCCCTGGTAGCCGGCCGTTAAATCCACATTTCCTTGGGGTGTAATATTTATTTTACCGTTACCAAAAAGGCGGTTAAATAAATTATCGTACAATGAAAGTTTTGGTTTAACCCTTCCCCGGTTAAGGATGCTCATTAAGTTTGAGCGCTTTTGAAAATACTCCGTTTCAGCTTGTTTGCCACGTATTTGCCAATACTCATCAAAGCTGTAAGTGGTGGTAGTACGATAATATTTTGTGCCTATTTTTTCGTACACTACATAACGGCGTGTTTTAGGATCGTACACCACCGAATCCTTAATATTTGAAGGATTTTTTAAATCGAGGGTTCGGTTACTCCGGCTTCCGAAGAAGTCGCCCCGGCGATCCCTGATAGGATATTTTAAACTGTCGCCATAATTGGGCACAACAGTGTCTCCTTTATTAATTTTAAGATTGTAATGATATGGGGTTGCCTTAACAGTATTCGTTTGCAGTACAAACAAGGTTACTGCCAATACAGCACAGCCAATCAGTCTTGAGTTTTGTTTTCTAATAAGCAACATCCGGTAAATCAATTAACGTAGCGTTCTTTTCAAATGGCTTTAAGGGCTTTTTTAATTAATTCTTCTAATTGCGATACGGTTGGTTCGGCACGGATAATTTTTTGGATAGCATTTTCTGCCTGAGATCTGGAAATTCCGAGAGCAGTCAACGCATTTAACGCATCTGTTTCCAAACTATTGCCCAAGTGTGAAGAAACATTTACATCCGATGAATTTTTACCCAATTTATCCTTTAATTCCAAAACCAGTCTTTCAGCCGTCTTTTTTCCTATTCCTTTGACACTCTCCAGCAGCTTTATGTTGCTTTGCACAATGGCCAAACTCACTTCTTCCGGTCTTAGCGATGATAACATCATCCTCGCTGTAGCTGCCCCAACACCCGATACCCCTGTTAAAAGAACAAACATATCTTTTTCCTGCTTATCAAAAAAACCAAATAACACATGTGCATCTTCCTTTACCTGAAGATGGGTAAACAACTTCCCCTGTTCCAGGTTTTGTATATGCGAATAGGTATTCAGGCTGATGTTAACTTCATACCCAACACCATTAACATCTACATAAACCTGTGCAGGACTTTTGTAAGTAAACTTTCCTTGCAAATATGCGTACATAATTAATAACCAGTCAGTAGCGAAAATAAGGATTATTTATGAGCTGCAACCGTTAAATAACAACTAAGGTTTTTTAGGGTGCTTTTAAAATGTTGCAAGGGTTGCCAACCTTTGAAAAGTTCATTTCTACTTATAAATTCTTTTATGAAGGTTGGCAACCCTTTAATCCGCTGCTACAATTATAAATGCACCTGTTTTTTCTGTATTTTTACCTATAATTATCTTTTTAAAATATTTTAAGTTAAACAGCGCTTTTCATGCAAAAAATTTATGCAGGTATTACAGCAGTTGGTGGTTATGTACCCGAATACAGGCTTACCAATGCTGAACTGGAAAAAATGGTTGATACCAATGATGAATGGATACGGACCCGTACGGGAATTTCGGAACGCAGAATTTTAAAAGATGAAGGAAAAGGCAG
>JANMWP010000299.1:0-9147 GCA_031394065.1 Chitinophagaceae bacterium | reverse complement strand
TAAACCTTTGCAACTTTTGCATGGTTACGTAACCAGTGTGCAATTTTTTCACCGTTTTCACAATGTTGTTTCATACGCACATGCAGGGTTTTAATGCCACGCAATACCAAAAAACAATCCATTGGGCCCGGCACAGCACCGCAGCTTTTCTGAATGAAATATAACTTTTCCCGCAGCCCGGCATCGTTCATCATTAATGCGCCCTGTATCACATCACTGTGTCCGCCCAAATATTTGGTGGCAGAGTGCATAACTATATCTGCACCCTGGTCTAATGGGTTTTGCAGGTATGGCGATGCAAAAGTATTATCAACACAAAGCAAAGCATTAGCAGCTTTTGATATGGCTGCAATTGCTGCAATATCTGTAATGTTCATTAATGGGTTTGTTGGTGTTTCCAACCAAATCATTTTAGTGTTGGCAGTAACAGCAGCCTGTACATTGGCTGCATTTGTGGTATCAACATAAATAAATTTAATACCGTAGCGCTCCCAAACTTTAGTAAATAAACGGTAGCTGCCGCCATACATATCGCTGGCTGCAATTACTTCATCACCGGGGTTTAATAATTTTATTACACTATCGGTTGCTGCAACACCACTGCCAAAAGCCAAACCATATTTTGCATTTTCAATGATGGCATAAGCATCTTCCAATGCTTTGCGGGTGGGGTTTTGGGATCGGGCATATTCATAGCCTTTATTTTTACCCGGCGCTTCCTGTACATAAGTGCTTGTTTGATAAATGGGTGTCATAATGGCACCGGTACTGGGATCGGGCGCTGCACCTGCATGTATAAATTTTGTTGCAATCTTCATGCCCCTATCCCCTAAAGGGGAATTCGTATCTTTTATACTCATAAAATCTTTTTGCAAAAGTAACGGGATTTTTTTTAAGCCCCTTCAGGGGTTTGGGGCAGATGCAAGTTATATTACCTGTGCGGCACATAAGAAACGCCAGTCATAATTTTTATCGGCATGTGCGGCAAGGGGTTCTATTTTTTTATTTAATGCGCTTTTAGTAAGAATGCCGGCATTGGTCAGTTTCTTTTTTGCTTCATGAATATAGTCCTGAACAGTACGGTCTTCCATCCAGTTTTTTTGCGGAGGTTCAAAACCAACTTTTTCTTTACGCCATACAATTTCATCAGGTAATTTTTTGTCCATGGTTTTGCGCAATAAAAATTTAGTCCAGCCTTCATGCATTTTTAATTGCGATGGCAGCGAAAAAACAAATTCCACCAGCTCATGATTTAAAAAAGGTAAACGTACTTCCCTGCCGTGGGCCATACTGTTTCTGTCGGCAAACCGAAGCAGTTCTTCCAAACCCATTTCAGTTATATTAAAATGCAGGATATCATTTAATTTGGTAACAATGGGTTTGTGTATGCCAACCCATTCCTGGTGTTTAAGCAGGTCTAAAAAATCGGCACTGATATCAGGATGAGAAATGGTTTTTTTGTATTCCAGTTTTTCCAGTTGCATAGCAGCATGCGATGGCAGAAAAGCTGCAATAAAATTTTTAAGGTCCCATCTGAATGGCTGGTTGTTTCTTCTAAAAGCATTTCTTTCAATTTGTGTGGCGCCCAGTTTATGCCTGCTTAAAACCTCCTGCAAATACCAATGAATATAACGGGGATAACCTGCCAGTACTTCATCTGCACCCTGCCCATCCAGCAGCACTTTAACATCGTGTTTTTTTGCAAGTTCAAAAACCTTGTACTGGGCAAAAATGCCGGATGATTGAAACGGTTCTTCCTGGTGGTAACAGAGTTTTTCAAAATCCTGTATCAGATCAATTGCGGTTGGCTGCGTTTGATAATTGGTAATATTTAATTTTGTCGAAACAGACTGAATGTATTTTGACTCATCGTTTTCAAAACCAGGAAAAACAGCTGAAAAAGTCTGCAGCATTTTAGCCGCATCCTTACTGTTGTTTTTTTGTAATTGATTAATGGTAAAAGCAATGGATGAACTGTCTAACCCTCCGCTTAAACTGGTGCCCAGGGTTACATTGCTGCGTAACCTTCTTTTCACAGAGCCGTTAAAAAGTTCTGTAAATTTTTCAATTGCATCATCGGTCGAAATATCAACTTTTATCTCCTTGTTTAAACTCCAGTATTTTGTAATTTTTGAAAGTTCATTTGCCGCAGGCGTATAAGTAAGGTAATGCGATGGAGGCAATGAATAAATATCTTCAAAAAAAGTTTGTTCTTTATCTACACAGTTTTGCAAATGCCCCAGGGTAAGATAGTTGAGCAGCATTTTATTGTCTGTTTTTTTATCTATGCCAATGGCCCAAAGGGCCTTCATCTCACTGGCAAAAATAAAATTACCGGCATCTTCGTAATAATAAAAAGGTTTTTCACCAAAACGGTCCCTGGCAGCAAATAATTTTTCTTCCTGTTCATCCCAAATGGCAAATGCAAACATGCCGTCAAACTGCTGCAGGCATTTTTCTTTCCAGTAATCATATGCTGCCAGCAATACTTCGGTATCTGATTGTGTTGAAAAACTGTAGCCTTTGTTTTGCAGAAACGATTTGATTTCGATATAATTATAAATTTCGCCGTTATAAACTATTTGATAACGGTCAGCAAAACGCATCGGTTGGGTTGCACCCCTGCTTAAATCAATAATTGAAAGCCGCCGGTGACCCAGGTGAACTGTATTTTTTTTATTACTCCAATGCCCTTCATCATCTGGGCCACGATGTGCAAGAGACCTGGTCATTTTTTTTAAATGAACCGGTGCAATGGTGCTGGGGGTATGTAATAATATTCCTGCAATTCCACACATAGTGTAAATATCAGCTAAAATTTTTCCGGTGAGAAAAGATAAAAAATAATAATTAGTTGAAGTTAATTGGTAAAACAGCTTTTATATCGCCCCAGGCCATTACCAAATCACAACCATACGTTGAGTTTTGAAATAACATGGTAAAATATTCTATCTGAACATCATTTTTTAATACAGGCACTTCCATTTCAGCCAGGTCTCTTGCTTTATCAATGTGCAGGCCCCAACTGTACAGATTTTGGTTAATAATCAGTTTCCATCTATCGGGATATGGAATGCAATAGATAATGTAACGGCCTGCTGCAATTTTATTTCCATTAATAGTAACCGGTCTAAAAAATTCAATTTCGGTAGCCTCATTGGCACCCAGGCGCCACTCCTGCCCATAATGTTGTATTACGTTTTCGGTAACGGACGAATCGGCAAATATGACTCTTCCTTTTTTTTGCGGACGGCTGTATATAACCCTTGTAACCGGGTTTGCCATATTGGGGGTAATCATTTTTTGTTTGGGATAATCTTCCGGAAAATAACTCATATCCATGGGAGATTTATCGAGCGATAAAATTGAACTGTCGTGCACAGAAACCGGCAGGCGCAAAGTTTTGATTTCTGTTGTTGGATTATTACCTGTTTTTTGATTACAGGAAGAAAACAGTACTAAAGCAAAAAAAAATGTAACAATTGATGATGTTGTTTTTAAAAGCATGGTTTTTGAATTAAAATACAAGCGGTAATTTATTTGTTATATCTACTCAGGTAATAGTTAAAGATACTGAAATCAGTTGTTTAATAATTCATCTAAATGATTGAAACTGTATTTTTTTAAATCAGGAAAAAAAGTATCATAACAATCCTGCATAGGTTTATAATGGGTGTTAAAAATTTCGAAAGCGATAGCACTTTCGGTAAGATATGCTGAACGCCGAACCACACCGTCAAAACTTTTTTCAATTCCCCAACGGTGCCTGTAGTTATACAGCCAATCGTACGCTTTCATATATGGGAACATTTTCTGAAAAGGGAGCGGAAAAATATCCGTGAAACTTTCCAGAAGCATGTAGGTACCTGCTGCAAATTGTTTCAGGTTTGTTTCTGTATTGAATTGCTGTACATCATTAGCCAGAAAATGGTCATACACCACATCTGCAAAAGCTCCGGAGTACAAACGGTATTGGGGTCTGAAAAATGATTTCAGTTCCTGTGTTACGGGATGTGTATCGGTAAAATTATCAATAGCACGATGCAATCGGATACCTTTTTGAACAGCTAAGGGATAATCAAATTGCTTTTTGCCTTTTATATAATCGCTTATCATATTGCCCACCAGTATTTCGGGCTTATTAAACGAAATATATGCGTGGGCCAGGTAGTTCATAAGTGGTGCTGTAATTAATTTATTTAAAGCGGCCGGTTTTTATCCAATCTAAAATTATTTTAAGCGTGGCAATATCAAAAGTCTCTTCCAGATCGCCATACTCATCTACCGTACATTTTTTGCAATGCTGAAACAAATGGTTGAGGCCCGGCATTTCCATAGTGGTAACATGGGTATTATTATTTTTTTGTAAAATAGTTTTTATGCCTGCTAAATTTGGTTTTGCTGCTACCTGTATATCTTTTTCGCCGTTTAATGCCAGCACCGGGCAATTTGTTTTGGTAAGATAATTTTGTGGATTCATTTTTATAAAATTACTAAACCATGGATTGCTTAATTGCTTTACAAAAGCATTGGTAAAAACGGGGATGTCTTTTTCGGCCTCAACACCTGTTGTATTTTTTACGGTAGCTGCGGATTTACCTTTTTGCCATTTTTTAAAAACTGCTATTGCTTTTTTAGATGCAGTGGCAGTATCTTTTGCATTAATAATTGCAGTAACCAGGTTTCTGTATAACGGCCGGTAAAAATCAATATCTGTTTTCGAATTTCCGGTTGATGCCATAACATCAGCACTTTGCTGCTCCATCATATCCAGCACATTAATGCCAGGCCCGGCCAACAGAATAATAAAACCAATATCTTTTCTGCGTGATGCCACCATGGGTGCTATCATGCCGCCCTCGCTATGTCCTATCAGGCCAATATTAAATGTGTCAACATCTTTGCGACTCTTCAGGTAATTGATACCGGCCTCCACATCAAGCGCAAAATCTGCAGAAGTGGATGTTATGAAATTTCCGGTTGTTTTACCTTTGTCCCGGTCATCAATCCTTAACACGGCAATGCCCTGGCGGGTTAAATAATCAGCAATAACAGCAAAAGATTTATGGCCAAAAATTGTTTCATCCCTGTCCTGTTGCCCGCTGCCGGTTATTAATAAAACTGTAGGGTAAACCGGTTCCCTGAAATAATTTGTATTTGGCTCGGGTAATGGTACAGTGAAAGTGCCACCAAAGTGAATGGACTTATCAGCATTATCATATTCTACATCTTCCGATTGATAAGGAAAGGGGGGCGTTGGTGTTTGCGGCCTGTTTACTTTTTTAATTGTTGCCTGGCTGCTTGTTTTGTTCAGGTTTAATGGTAATGAATTGCTGCCTTGAAACCAGGTACCGGTTAGTTGGTTTTTATCTTTGCTTAACAGACCGGCATATTTTCCTTTTATAGACTGAATCATCAATAAAACACTATCTTCTTTTAAAATAACTTCGCTGCAGGGATTATTAAAAGCTTTTTGTTTAGGGCTGTCGAAACTGGCTGCAAATTTCTCAGCACTGTCTTTACTGATATGGAATACAATGGGAATTTCGGTTCCCTGTATTTGTAATGCCCCCTCCCAATTGCCAAGAATATTTTGGCTGAAAGCAGTAGCAGATAAAATGAAAAGTGTAAAAGATAAAAGTAGTTTAAACATACAAATTATTTTATGGCGAATTATTTCACAGATTTTTTATACAATAAATAGGAATAAATAACCGGTACAGCAGCCATGATAAGCACAACGGGTACAAAAACCAGTAACAATATTTTTTGATTAAGTATCAGTGATAATACAGCCAGTATAATGCCGCCTGAAAACCATATTTTACTGGCTAACTGATGTGTCTGTCGCCAGTTATCTTCATTTTCTAAAGTCCATGGTACACGTATGCCGGCAAAATAATTTGGTTTGATGCTGTGCATCAGGTTGCCAATAAAAGCCAGAAACAGGCTTATGCCGCAGAACATAAGTGGCATTGCTGTAATTTTTCCTTTAAGGGTTGAATAGAGTATTATAAGTGAGACGAAGGTTAACAGTAAAACCACCACAACAGAAAGTTTTATCATTACAGATAAAGTACCGGCAGTATATTTCTTTTTAGGATCAAACCTGTGTATATTCTGCAACAAAAAATAAATGCCAGCAGCAACTGTGGCTAAAATAATGGTGAGTACTAAAATTTCCGGCTTGTGTCCAAACTTATCAGGCAAACCATTCAAATCAAAATGAGTAGCAATTTTTTCGGGTAGATCGGCCCAGATATACGCCAGGTAAGCAAACGGTATTGCCATCATTATAAATGGAAATACAAGCCGCAATAATTTAAACCGGTTCATAAAATTTTATTTTTTGAAAGTAAGTAACCATTTTAGCATTTCGTCCATTACGGTTGTGTTAAGCGAATAATAAATAAACTGCCCATCCTTGGTTGCATGCACCAGCCCCGCCTGTTTCAATAAATCAAGATGATGCGATATGCTTGGTTTGCTGATGTTGAATTGGTCAGCAATATCACCGGCAGTTAAATCGCCTTTTTTTAAAAGTTCCAGTATCGCTCTTCTGGTGCCGTCGTTTAATGCTTTAAAAAGAGCATTCATGTTAATAAATTAGTTATTTAGACAAATATCTAAATACTTATTCAAAAAACAAAATAAATTTTTCAGGAGGTTTATGAATCCAGGGAATGGCCTGTCATTTTTTAGTAAGATGCTTATCTCATTTTATTTTTAATGATTAACCTTTTATCTTCACAAGAATTAAGGTGCAACCATACTTTAAAGAATGAATAAAAACGATAAAATATACATAGCCGGTCATACCGGAATGGTTGGCTCTGCCATATTACAGGCTTTGATTGCAGGGGGATTTACAAATTTTGTTTACCGGACATCAAAAGAGCTGGATCTGCGTAACCAGGCAGCTGTTGAACAGTTTTTCAGCGAAGAAAAGCCACAATATGTTTTTATGGCCGCAGCAAAAGTGGGCGGTATTGTTGCCAACAATACTTACCGTGCCGATTTTTTGTATGATAACCTGATGATCGTTTCCAACATCCTTCACGCAGCACATAAAAATGGAGTTACCAAATTATTGTTTTTGGGCAGTTCGTGCATCTACCCAAAAATGGCAGCACAGCCCATTAAGGAGGAGTATCTTTTAACAGGCGAACTGGAAAAAACAAACGAACCTTATGCCATTGCAAAAATTGCGGGCATTAAGTTATGCGAAACCTACCGGGACCAATATGGTGCAAACTTCATCAGCGTAATGCCAACAAACCTTTATGGTAAAAATGACAATTACCATCCACAAAATTCGCATGTATTGCCGGCTTTAATACGCAGGTTTCATGAAGCAAAACAGCAGAACTTAACGGAAGTGGTAATCTGGGGTTCGGGCAATCCGATGAGAGAATTTTTATTTGCTGATGACCTTGCCGATGCCTGTTTATTTTTAATGGAACATTACAATGAAAAAGAAATAATAAATATTGGCTGCGGCACAGATATAACAATAAAAGAACTGGCAGCATTGATAAAAGAAATAACCGGCTTTACAGGCAATCTTATTTTTGATACAACAAAACCGGATGGTACACCACGTAAATTACTGGATGTAACAAAAATAAATACCCTGGGCTGGCATTATAGAACCAAACTTAAAGATGGAATACAGCTGGCCTACAACGATTTTTTACTTAAACAGCAATTAATACAAAATAGCTAAAGAAAAATAATGAAAACTGCTTTAATTACCGGCATAACCGGACAGGATGGAGCTTACCTTGCAGAACTGCTGCTGAGTAAGGGTTATATGGTACATGGTATTAAAAGACGTTCGTCTTTAATAAACACTAGCCGCATTGATCATTTGTATCAGGATCCTCATGAAAAAAATATCCGCTTTAGAATGCATTATGGCGAACTGACCGACGGGCCAAATCTTATCCGCATTATACAGGAAACAAAACCCGATGAAATTTATAACCTGGGTGCCATGAGCCATGTTAAAGTGAGTTTTGATATACCGGAATACACGGCCAATGCAGATGGTATTGGTGCATTGCGGTTAATGGATGCTTTGCGTATTTTGGGTATGGAGAAAATAACAAAAATATACCAGGCTTCCTCATCCGAAATGTATGGCCTTGTGCAGGAAGTACCGCAAAGCGAAACAACGCCTTTTTATCCACGCAGCCCTTATGCAGTTGCAAAATTATATGCATACTGGATTGTGGTAAACTACCGGGAGGCTTATGATATGTTTGCCTGCAACGGCATTCTTTTTAATCACGAAAGCCCGTTACGTGGAGAAACTTTTGTGACCCGGAAAATTACCATGGCTGTTGCTGCCATTGCAAACGGCCTGCAGGATACTTTGTATTTGGGAAACCTGAATGCACAGCGGGATTGGGGACATGCAAAAGATTATGTAGAAGCAATGTGGCTGATGCTGCAGCAGGATAAACCGGAAGACTTTGTAATTGCTACCGGCATTACAAATACCGTAAGGGATTTTGTAAAAATGGCTTTTAATGAAGTTGGTATTGAACTGACTTTTACCGGCGAAGGTGTTGCAGAAAAAGGAGTTATTGAAGCCTGTAATAATCCGGCGTATCAATTACCGGTTGGTAAAGAAGTGGTTGCTGTAGACCCTGATTATTTCAGGCCAACAGAAGTGGATTTGCTGATTGGAGATGCGGCAAAAGCAAAGGCAAAGCTGGGCTGGGAGCCAAAGTATACACTTGCAGAACTTATTCAGGAAATGGTTGCTGCAGACGTGAAGTTGGTTAAAAAATCATTGTTGAAATAGATTTATTACCGCCCCGGCAACGGCACAACCGGTAAACTTTCATTACCGCTTTCATTAACGGATTGCACTGCAAAAAAGTAATTGTCTTTCGAAAATGGCAAACGCATTTCTGTTTCTGCAGTAAATATTTTCTTTTGCCAGAAGGCGCTGGTGGTTTCCCGTACCAAAACATAATAGCCTTTTACTTTCCCAAGCTTTGGCGTTTGCCAGTATAGTAAAGTAGAGTTGGTTAATTTTTTTACTTCCATTTTTACGGAGTCGGGCATGGCTGGTGCTTTAGAAAGATTGGCCAGGTTTGCAAGGTTAACTCCTGTGTTTTTACGCAGGTATTCATA
>JANMWP010000266.1:0-2698 GCA_031394065.1 Chitinophagaceae bacterium | reverse complement strand
GCCATAGATATAGGAAGTAACGCAGCCCGTTTATTAATTTCAGAAGTAATAACGGATGAAAAAAGCAACACCGTTTTTAATAAACTTAATTTGATAAGGGTGCCCCTGCGTTTGGGTTTTGAAGTATTTGAGACCGGTATCATCTCCAAACAAAAAACAGGCATGGTAATACAAACCATGAAGGCATTTAAACATTTAGCCAATGCATACGAGGTTAAGCATATAAAAGCATGCGCCACCAGCGCCATGCGGGATGCAAAAAATGCAGATGACATTATCAGAAAAGTAAAACTGGAAACAGATATTGCCATTGAAGTAATCAGTGGAGATATGGAAGCCGGACTTGTTTTCGAAAATCACATTGCCGAAACTTTAGACAAGGACCACAGCTACATGTATGTTGATGTGGGCGGCGGCAGTACGGAGCTTTCTTTCTTCAGTAACGGAGTACTTATTTATAAAGAATCGTTTAATATAGGCACAATCCGTTTATTACAAAACCAGGTACATGATAAAACCTGGGAAGTAATGAGGGAGATTATTAAAACAGCAACCAAGGGACAAAAAGAGGTAATGGCCATTGGCAGCGGCGGAAACATCAACAAGGTTTTCAGTATGAGCAAACGTAAGGAAGGTAAACCCTTAACGCTTGAATTGCTGAAAGAATATCACAAGGAATTAAGCAGTGTTAATTTAGAAGACCGGATGAAACTGTATAATTTACGCCCCGACCGTGCCGACGTAATTGTACCCGCTTTGCAAATTTATACCAATGCAATGCGCTGGGCCGGTGCCACCGAAATGTATGTACCTAAAATTGGTTTGGTTGATGGACTGATACAACACATGTGGGAGGAGTTGAAATAATCCTGAGCGGAGTCGAAGGATGAGCAGCTTGCACTGAGCGAAGTCGAAGTGCAGGAGTTTATAAATTGAAATAAGCTTTCCTTAACATCCTTTCCAATATCTTTAAGCAATCAACCCTAAGCATCATGACAAATAAACTGATTGCTGTTTTTCTTTTAACCGGCAACATTTCCTTTGCACAATATAAACCGCTGCCAACACAGTTTGATAAGTTTGTAAACAGCCGAAAAATAGAATGGGCAGCCTATGCAAGCGATACAATTAATTTTACCCGTGCCGGTTTAAATAACCTGCTTTTAAACAGGCTAAGCAAAAAAGAAATAAAAGCATCGTTACCGGTTGAAAGCCGTACAAACGGAGCCAATCAAATTACCTACACAATACAGGATTCAATAGACTACGCTTTTTATGGCGATAATACAGATTTTGTAATGGATTCACTCGGCAATGTTGTGAACCAAAAAAGAGCCATTCCCAAAAAAGACAGCTCCAATTTTAAGATTACAGAAGTAACACAGATATGGTACATCGAAAACGGAAAATTAAGAACTTATATTCCTTTTGTAACGCCTGCCCTGCCAGTGTTTATGTCAACCGGTAAATATATTGGCGAACGTTTTTATTTTACAAGCTGCTTTAATTATACATACAACCGCAAACCACGTGAAAAAAGTAAGCTCATTTTTTTAACGCAAACTAAAAAAATGATAAAATTTAACCCCGAAGTAAGTACCGGTCAACTTAAAGAAATGTACGGACACAATTTAATAGAAACCCTTTGGCCCTATGTACTTGAAAATAAAATAAAAGTATTTTCTGTTTATACTAAAGGAGTGTTGAAGCCTGAAGAATTGAATAAGAATCAGACTTTTGAAGAACCAAAAATTTCCCCCATCTATGATTCCATTGGCACTGTTTTTAAGTACAGTATTAATGAAGACCCGATTGATCCAAAACGGTTTACCGATGTACAACTGGTACAGGACTGGTATTATGACTACAGGAAAAATAAAGTCTATTCTTATATTAAAGAAATGATTTTGTATGTAATCAAATTCAATAAAATAAAAGAGAAAGATGCAGAGCCGGTTTTGAGATTGGTTTTCAGGTAGGTTTGTTTTTATATTTACAGAGTTAATTGCACGTGTCTTGTATAGTTTTCTTTTGAAAACCAGTAAAAATTTGCACAAGAGTTGCGTATATTTACGAGTTGTGCGTCATTTTAAAAACCTACTATGCGAAAAATAATATTAGGACTTGCTGTTAGCTTAGACAGCTTCATTGAAGGTCCGAATGGAGAATATGATTGGTGCTTTACTGACCAAGATTATGGGCTTTCAACTTTCTTCAAACGTGTTGACACAGTTTTTGTTGGAAGGAAAACATATGAAATGTCCTTAGGAATGGAAGGTGGCGGTGCAGGATTTCCAAAATTTAAAGAATATATTTTTTCAACAACATTGGACAAAGTAAAAGACGGGGCGACATTAATAAATGGTGACATAAAAACTCAAGTTCAAGAAATTAAAAAGGAAAAGGGGAAAGACATTTGGCTTTTTGGTGGTGCAGGACTCACAACATCATTATTGAATTTAGGATTGGTTGACGAACTATCATTAGCTGTTCATCCTATTTTACTTGGCGGCGGCAAGCCTTTATTCAATAACATTAAAGATAGAATTAAACTTACGTTGGTTGACACAAAAACATTTTCAACAGGTTTGGTTTCTTTAACTTACCATGTTGGGCAGATATAATGATTTACAAGTCTATTCCCAGTGCCAAACAACTACCCTCTCCCATCAAACAAATTTCCTATCCCACCCAGCAC
>JANMWP010000258.1:0-3563 GCA_031394065.1 Chitinophagaceae bacterium | reverse complement strand
TTCAATACCACAACAACTGGTTGCAAAAGTGAGCGGCCACAAAGAATTGGAACGAGCCCAGTTGATCACATCATCCAGTTTACTTAATACAATGCCGCCACCGGGGGTTTCGTGTATCTGTCCCGGAAAAGAAGCCTCCCCTAAATCCCCTCCTGTGGAGGGGACTTGTAAAGACTCTGAATTATTTGAAGTGTTACTCATTATATTAAGAGTTAACTATTATTCTTTTAAAATACTTTTCAATCGCTCTCATCTTCTCCGTTTCCCTCCCCTCGGGGGAGGATAGGTGGGGCCGCTCTACATCCACTTCAGTGCCCCTTTTTTATGTGCATATAAAAATCCCATAAATAATATGAAAAAGAAAATAAAGATTTCAACCAGGGCAATCCACCCCACTGATTTTGCAACTACAGCCCAGGGAAAAATAAAAATCAGTTCTACATCAAAAATTAAAAAGATCAATGCAAATAAATAGTATCCCACATTTAATTGTATCCAGGTTTTTCCCTGTGTGGGAATACCACATTCGTATGGCTCGCCTTTTTGTGGATTTTTAGTTGCCTTTGTTACAAGCCTAGCAACAAGAACGGCAATGGAAGAAAATGCCAGTGCTGCAATTATCAAAACAATCATGGAGGATGCACCCATAGGACCGTATTTATTGATTTATTTTAATGCTACAAGTTAAGGAAGAATATCTATTTTAAATCAAATTAAATATCCGTATTCATCATTGCATGGTATGATTAAAATCTGATTTTTTATTTGTACACATGCCGGCTGATTTTTATCCATAAATTTCATCATGAATATCTTTTTTATCATAGCCCATCTCTATGATTCTTTTTTTTGCTTCATCAATCATGCCACGCCAGCCACATAATAAAAATGCAGCAGGTTTTTTATCGGTACAAAGTGCTTCATAGATGGGATGCACATAACCTGTAGCCCCTTCCCAATCTTGCCTGGATAAGGTTGGAATATATTTAAACCCTGATAATTCATCTTCTAATTTTTTCATTTCTTCATAATACAGTAACGTATCTTTTGTACGGCAGCCAAAAATCAGTGTAATGTTTGTATGAGGGATGTTTGTATTTTTTATATGATGCAACATACTCCGGAAAGGCGCAATGCCTGTGCCGGTGCAAATTAAAAACAGCTCCTTATCAAGCGGCTCTTTTAAAGTGAAAACACCCTGTGGCCCCCGGAAAGTTAACATCGACCCAACTGATACTTCATGAAAAAGATAGTTGGTGCCTGCTCCCCTCAAGTCCTTTACAATAATCAATTCAAAAATATTGGTTCCATCGGGCCAGGAAGCAATGGAATAACTGCGCATCCGTTTATTTGCTTTTTCATGAATGGGCAAATCAAAAGTTACAAACTGTCCGGGTTTAAAATCAAAGGAAACCAACTCCGGCACTTCAATCCAAAATCTTTTTGTGGTTGCTGTTTCATTTTCCAGGCGGATAATTTTTCCGGTACGCCACGGTAATAATGCCATTTTTTTTATTTGCGGAAAGTTACTAAGAAATAAAATAAAAAAGCTTCCGTAAAAGGGAATTACGGAAGCTTCGATATCTTAATGGGTTTTACTGAATAATTATTTTTTCTGTATGTATTGAATTTTCGGATATAATTTTGAGTTGATAAGTTCCTTGCGCTATCCCGTCAACATCAAGTGTATTGCTTCTGCCACCAAGTGCAAACATTTTTATCAGTCTTCCTGCAGCATCAAAAAGCACTGCACTGTTTAAATTGCCAGAGGATGAAATAAATATCTTTCCGCCTTTTACAGGATTTGGATAAATAGTAAGATCATCTCCTGCATTGTCAAAATTAATTTTTCTTACCGGAGAATAACGGAAACTTCCATCCTTATCCATCATTTTTAAACGGTAAAAATTAAAACCGGGCAAAGGCTGCATATCGGTTAAGCTGTAATTATTTTTATTACCATTATTAAATGCAGGCACATTACCAATTGGTGTATAATTAATGCCATCGGCACTTCTTTCTACAATATATTTATCGGCATTCATTTCATTATCAGTTATCCATTGCAATAAAACTTTTTTTGTTTGCTTAACAGCTTCAAAGCTCAATAGGTTTATCGGTAAAGATTGTGTGCCGCTAACGCCGCCATTGTTTAACCAGAATTCACTGAAACTGTTTACCGGAAACTCGGCATAATAGCCATTATCATAAGGAATAATTTCGGTATTGGCCGGTAAAATATATGTATGTACGCCCCCTGCATTATCTGCAAGTGTTCCGTTTTCCTGTGCAGCCGAGCCACTGAATTTGGTTACTCCCAGTTCGTAAGGATCTTTAGGCTTGCTGCATACACCACATCCTGTGGCTCCCAGCAGACTTTTTGCTTCTGCATCTGTAAAATAAAACCGTACCGTAACATTGGATACAGGCTGTGTTGTTGGCCTGATTACAATATTCCTGTTGAGATAATACTGATAGTTTTGATACCGCACTGATCCGGTGTAAGGATACACACTCACGGAGGTACTGCCCAGGTTATTGCCGTTTGCATTGATGGATACTACACGGGTTGCTCCTGAATTAAAATGTACCCAGCTACTGCCATTTACCGTTTGTGTTATTCCGGTAAGCGTTGTGCCGGTATAAACAGCCACTTTGTCAAACACATGTATATCGTCAATACCAACCCCTTCAAAATTAACTCCCAAATCGCTTGTAAATACAATACGGAAACGTACAATACTGCTTGTAGGCGGAATATTAAAACTGGCAACATGCCATGTTGTTAATGAACCACGCCATTGATGTTTTCCGGTTGGGTCATTGTACCAGTTTGTGCCACCACCACCATTGGTTCCCAGGCGGCTCCAGGTTATGCCGCCGTTTACTGAATATTCTACCCAATTATAATCAGCCGGTGTTGCATCTTCAATTTGAAAAATATGGCTGAATGATAAAACCGGTTGTGTTAATCCGCTTAGATTAAAACAAGGCGAATACAAATAAGATATTTCGTTGGTGTTATACTTACCGGTTAAATTGGTAACCCAGGCTTTAGTACCGTTGGCAGCTTTATTGATGATTGTGTTTGCAGGTGTACCCCATTGCCAGCTGTTGTTTTGCCCTTTGCTGTACCAGCTTCCGGTTCCAGTTTCAAATCCTTCTAGGTATGGAAACGTACTGATGACGGGGGCTGTGTGAAAATTATAATTTAATACACTGTCGTTATCCCTGTAATTATCTGTTGACTCATATATCCAGAAATTAAAATTGTAATCGGTATTTGCCAAAAGGTTTTCGGGCAAAGCAAAACTATGTGTGGTAATGCCCGGCGGTAAAGAAGCAATGGTTTCCATTACGGTGCCGCCGCCATTTACATTATAATAAACAGGTACATTGGTAAATGTGCTGCTGCTGTAATTTTTTATTTCAAAAGATATGGGCTGATTACCTGCACTACCACATCCTGAAACTGATGGAGAAATAATTCGTGTAATGCCGATATCATTTACAACTTCTTTTATTCCCACATCATCAAAAGTATAACCATCATCCAGATCTAT
>JANMWP010000213.1:0-2211 GCA_031394065.1 Chitinophagaceae bacterium | reverse complement strand
ACCTTTTGTTCGCCAGGGCGTTAAACCATTGACAAACCTGCCATATAACCTGGCCAGGGGTTGTATCATGTGCAATAAAATGATGAGGGATATGAATTTATAGTTTTTCTTTTGATGGGGTTGCAGTGATGTGTTTCTTTTGGCACTGATGAAAGCCTGCATTAGAACAATGGCAACAGAAACAGTAAAAGCCACAAATAACCAGAGCAGGGGAGCCCATAAAAATCCAAGGCAGCCTATAACCAGTAGGAGTCCCGAAAGTAAATACCATTCAGGCATTAAAGGTATGGAGTTGATAAAACTCCCGTTTGGCTGATACACCGATTGAAACAATGCCGAACCCCAGGTACCATGAAAGATCCTGTCTTTTTTTAATTTCATCGGTAAGGTAAATCCGTTCCCATAAATTCTTCCAGCCCAGGTAAGGTGCCCCAGGCTGTTATATTTTTCGGGCCATTTGGCTTCAAGTAATGCTTCTGCCTTACCATAACCTTTCTGTTGCCGCCAATAGGCTTTTAGCGAATTTCTGCGCTGATGCCAAACCAGGGCCGAGGGATGAAAACCAATGGTACGGCCCGATTGCTGTATACGCCAGCAGGTATCCACATCATCGCCGGCACAGCGAAACACCGGGTCAAATCCGCCTATCTTAATCAGTGCATCTTTTCTGAAAGTCATATTGCAGCCGGGTACATGTTCTGCTATCTCATCAGTTTCAAGTACATGTACTGGTCCGCCGGGTGCATTGGCAACACAGGTAGAAATAAAACCGCTTTCGTACGGAGAAATATTTGGACCACCGATACAGGCATGATCTGTGGTGGAATAAGCATAGGCAATATATTGCAGCCAGTGTGGATCGGGCCAGGCATCATCATCAATATAGGCAATGATTTCGCCACTGGCATTATACATTCCGGTATTCCTTGCACTGCTTAAACCCTGGTTTTTGGTACTGATCAGTTTAACATCAAATGTTTTAACAATGTCGGCAGTATGGTCTGTTGATCCGTCATTAACAACAATAACTTCATAATTGGGGTAATCTATTTTTGAAATCGCTTCCAGGCATTTTTTTATAGTGGCCGATCCGTTGTAGGTACATACAATCACTGAAATGTGTGGCATGTAATTTTTATCTGCAAACGGTATGTTGTCCATTGCCATGGAAACTGCATACAGTGCAGTTTTAGGCTTCCTTTGCCTGTCAACCAAACCAAAATCCCAGTCTTCAATATCAGCGCCACCACGCCACCATTCGTCTGTCCAGGCAAAAACAAACATGCCTGCACATCCTTTGGCAAATATCGTTTCAATTTGCCAGGATAATACCTCGGCCTGTTTTTGTGTACCATTCCTCATGCTATCCAAACCAATCTCGGCCAAAACCAATGGACGGTCTCCGCCCAGGTTATGTAAACGTGAAATATATTTACTGAGTTTTTCCGGTGTTTCCAGATATACATTAAAGCAGTCAAAATCCAGGAAATCCAGGTTAAGGTATTCAGTGGTTGGATAATTAACATAGGTTATCAATACCTCATTGTCAATTTGTTTTACTGCACAATATAATTGCTTTAAAAAAGATTCAATCTTCTTTTTTCCATACCATCGAACAATAGGAGCAGGAATCTCGTTGCCGATAGTATAACATAAAATGGCAGGATGGTTAGCAGATTGACTTACGCCTTCCTTAACCCTTTTGATAATATCTTTTTTTGTAGCAGGATTGTCTAAAAAAGTGATATGCTGCTCCCAGGGAAGGCCAACCATTACCCTAAGCTGGTATTTTTGGGCAATATCCAGTAAACAAACCGGCGGAACCGTATAGGTTCTCACAGCATTGATACCATGCCTTGCCATTAATGCAAAGTCTTTATCAATTATTTCAGGTTGGGGAAAATGAAGGTTTTCACTATTTGGTTTGAACGTACCGTAAGTAACTCCTTTTATATAGAATTTTTCAGTGCCGCAGTATAAAAATTTACCTTTTACACGCAGTTTTTCTGCAAATACCTGCAATTTAGTTTCACCGGTAATACCCATCATTGATTTTTTAGGTTTCAGTTAAATACAATCTTTATGGGGGTAGGGTTTTAAGCAGGTATTGAAGAAGCGAACTGTAATTTTACAAAAGAAATTTAATAAATGCAAATTAATAAATGTTTATTTTACTGTTATACCTGCTACAGAAGCCAATTTACAGTTGCA
>JANMWP010000197.1:0-2188 GCA_031394065.1 Chitinophagaceae bacterium | reverse complement strand
CCAATCAAGAGTACTGGCTGTTGGCAAAAGACAACAAAATTCACCGGTAACAGTTATAGGTGCTTCTCTTGTTTTATTAGCCCGTGCCGAGGCAAAAGAAAGAGGTTGGATTGCAGGTGGCACACTGGGTGCAGAGGCTGATTATAATGCGGCCATTCAAGCTTCATTTGATGAATGGGGTGTTGCTATGCCCGGTACTTACTTAAGTGGTGGCGCTAATTATACTGCAGGTGTTGGTCAACCGGCCAGTATTGGAGCAGGTAGCGCACCTTATGATAATTTTAGAGCTGCTGATGGTAATATACAGGATGCTGCTACACCAACTAAATTATCACGTATTGCCTTACAGCGTTGGATTTGCGCATTTCCTAACGGTAACGAAGGTTGGGCTGAGCAAAGAAGAACAGGTGTGCCAAATCTTACTACTACCAGGTTTAAAACCGGTAAGTTTGTAATGCGCTATGTTTATGGCAATACTGATTATGGCCTTAATAATGCCAATACAGTTGCTGCAGCTTTAGCAATAGGCGGCGATGTACAGGAAACCAAAGTTTGGTGGGATAACTAATAAGAAATTTTAAACCATCCCGGTTTTTACCGGGATGGTTTATTCAATAAATTTCGTAAACAACACAAAATCACTTAATATGAAATATTTAAACCTTACAAAGAATATTGCTACAATAGCAATACTTTCTTTGGTATTTACTGCCTGTAAAAAGGCCAAAGTTGCTACACCCCTGGGTGATGCAGGACAAACCTTGGTTAAAATAATTAACGCAGGCACGCCTGCTTCTGTTTCAAAAATGCCGGTTGACTTTGTATCAACGCCAACAAAATTATTGGTAGTTGAGTTACGCAGAGATGTACCCAGTGCAACAGCACTTAGTAAAACAATGATTGTAACTGTAAAGGATGATACTGCAGCTGTACGTGCTGCAAACCCTGCTTACATACAACTGTCACCTACCTTGTACACCATTCAATCTGCTGGTGTTAAAACCGGTGGCCAGGGTGGTACATTTACATTTACATTTGCACCGGGTGAGTTTTCAAAAGAAATTTACGTTACCATTCCTAATGCTACTTTGTTTAATCCAAGTGCATTATATGGTTTAGGGTTTACAATTTTAACTGCAGACCAGGGTGCAAAAGTGTCTACTCAAAAATCGGTAGTAATTGAAATAGGTGCCAAAAATAACTATGATGGTATTTATGCCGTTACCGGCCCAATGGTTGAGTTAACCGGTGCTCCATTTACTCAATGGAATAACCCAGCTTATCCTGATCCATTCCCACAAGCTAATGGCGGTGCCTGGGAAGGACGCTTAATAACTTCAGGTGCAAATACCTGTCATTTGTTAGACAACACAATTTGGGGATGTAATGGTCACCCAATGTTAAACGCTGGTGCCAATTCTGGTTTCGGTAGTTTTGGATTAGTTGTTGATTTTAACCCGGCAACCGGTGCTGTTGTTGATGTTCATAATTATTATGGTGATCCATCTTATGGTGGTGCAACTGCACTTGGTAACCCGGCTGCTGGTTCAGGCGCTCCTTTATACTCTGCTGCAAATACCAGAAGAGTAGTATTAGACCCAAGTGGTGTAAATGCAGTACAGGGGAATAAAGATGTTTTAATTAAATACTTTATGGTTCAGCCTTCAGTAGTACCGGTTCCTCCAAGCATCCGTGTTACTTTTGATGAGAAATGGAAATATATTGGTCCAAGATAATCTGGATTTATAAAATACTTTTTTATAAAGAGCCCCAATTTGGGGCTCTTTGTTTTTATCTTTGTAAAAAATATATAAAATGAGCAACCTGCCCGAACAACCAAATCAAATTAATATAGAAATTTCTGAAGAAGTATCAGAGGGTGAATATGCAAACCTGGCCATAATTACACACAGCCATGCAGAGTTTGTAATTGACTTTGTAAATGTAATGCCCGGTACACCCAAGAGTAAGGTAAAAAGCCGGATAATTTTAACGCCATTTCATGCCAAACGTTTTATGAAGGCTATGGTAGATAATGTAAAAAAATTTGAAACTGTTAATGGTACCATACAGGATATTGACGCAGTGGAAATACCGTTTAATTTTGGAGGGCCAAAGGCGCAGGCATAGAATTGAGTCGGGAGTTGAAAGTTCGGAGCCAAGACATCATAGGAATTTATCGGGGTTG
>JANMWP010000154.1:0-5551 GCA_031394065.1 Chitinophagaceae bacterium | reverse complement strand
TCCCCAAACCGCAATAATAATTACCAACAAGCGGTTATTTCTTCGTATTTGTCGCCGGTTAAAATAAAAAGCCAAAGCAGCAAGTACAGCAAATGCAATCAACAATGTTTTTGTATGAAACAACAATGAAACAACCAGCAAAACTGCCATGGAAACACCGGCAATTAAATAACCCGGCGGCAACCCTTCCCGGTACATGGGAATTAAAAATGAAAAATAAACCAGTGCCAACCCAGTTTCGCCCTGCAATATGGATAGTACAGCCGGCGCAAAAGAAATAGCCGCTGCAATCAATTGCGATTTGGGTTTTTTAAAATCCGTTTCGGGCATTGATAAATATTTTGACAAGGCCAGCGCCGTAAATATTTTACACAGTTCAACCGGTTGCAGGTTCATAAAACCAAGCGGTATCCAGCTTTTAGAGCCTTTAATTTCTTTACCCACAACAAATGTTGCCAATACCAGCACAATGCCTACCAGGTAAGAAATATTGGATGTGGCCGTGAAGAATTTACTATCGGTTAATAAAATAAAAATGGCAAGTACCGAGCAGGCTCCAAAAAAGAAAAGTTGTTTGCTGTAATTTTTTTTAAAGCCGATTAAGGTTTGCAGAAAATTATCGGTGCTTTTATACTCAACAGAATAAATGCAGATTATCCCAAAAATAACAATCATGGCATACAGCCAAACCATCAGCCAGTCTATTCCTTTTGATATCGTGGGATTTTTATGTTGCATAAAATCGTGAGTGGTGAGTTGTGAGACGTGAGTTAGTACACAATCATCTTACTGATCATTTGAAAAGTTTTAATTGTTAAGGGTATCTTTTATTTCTGGTTTCTTTTTTTCATTCGGCAAGATAGCTTCAGCTTTAATTCTCAACTTAGCATCATTACTGTCCTTTTTTTGCTGATCTTTTTTCAACTCTTCTTTTTCTTTTTTTATCTGGTCTAAAATTGCTTCTTCATCGGTTTCATCAACTTCCATCGTATCTTTTATCAGCCTGATATATCCTTTTGCAATCAGGTAGGCCGAGTCTTTTGCATGCAGCATAGAATCAACCGTCTTCATCTCTTTGTAAATACGTGGTGGAATTAAGTTTAATTTTTCAAATTTTTCAACAATGGCTTGCCTGCTTTTAGCAATCGTATCTTGCAGGTATTTTTCAATCATCAACCCTACAATGGGTGCAGCATATGTACCGCCAAAACGGCCACTGTTTTCTACCACACACATAATGGCAATTTTTGGATTATCCCTTGGTGCAAAGCCGCAAAAGAAAGCATGGTTAGGTTGTTTAACGCCTCTGTAATAATTTTCTACGGTTCCTGTTTTTCCACAAATTACAATACCGGGCACTTTGGCGCCGCCGCCTGTTCCTCTTTCTACCACCCACTGCATTCCGTCATGTACTGCTTCAAATACACTGTCCGGAATATCAATGGCACTGTGCTTTTCTTTATACTTCGATAACATATCAAACTGGTCGCCTTCTTCAATTGAATCAACCAGGTGCGGAATTTTGTACCAGCCCTTGTTGGCGATATACGCCATTTCATTTGCGGTTTGTATAGGTGTTGTTAGTACTTCTCCCTGTCCGATACTTACAGAACGAAAGTTGCAGTAATTCCATTTACCATTGCCATAAATTTTATTAAAGTATTTAGGTGTAGGTATGTTACCGGGTTTTTCAGAAGGTACATCAATACCCAACTTATGGCCAAGGCCAAATGCATACATATACCGGTCCCAAACAGCAAGGCTGCTATCCTGGTTTGGATATTTCGGATTTGTAATTACCCGTTGCATAACTGTAGCAAAATAAGTATTATCCGATACCCGGATTGCATTGCGCAAATCAAAAGTGCCGTAATCGAGACATTTCATTGGCTTACCACTTCCGCAACCATAAAATGCACCACTACAGGAAACCGTAGTTGCAGTGGTTATAACACTTTCGTGCAAACCAATTAATGCCTGTAATGTTTTAAATGTAGAGCCCGGCGAATAGGTTGCAGTTACTGACCGGTTAAACAATGGTTTTGCAGGGCTCAATAATAATTCGGCATAATGTTTTTTTCTTTCGGCACCGGTTAATAATTTGGGTTGATAAGTGGGGCTGCTGATCATAGCCAGTATGCCTCCGGTTTTAGGATCAACTGCCACAATAGAGCCCAGTTTATTCAGCATTAATTTTTCGCCCAGTGCCTGCAATTCAATATCTATTGAAGTGTACATATTTTTACCTGCCACAGCAACCGTATCAAATTTTCCATCTTCCAAAGGTTCTGTAAGCCGGTTCTTATTATCTCTTTTCCAAAACTCAATACCACGCTGCCCCATCAATACTTTTTCATAAGTTCTCTCTAAACCGGCACGGCCAATATAATCGCCCATAACATAGCCCTGGTAAAGCGGATTTTTTAAAATATTGGAATCTACTTCGCCCAAATAACCAAAAATGTTGCCGCCTGCTTCATAAGGATAATCCCTTACCGAACGTTCCTGCATAAAATAACCCGGCGCCAGTTTATATAAATTTTCATTGAGCTTGGCCATTTTTTCGTTACTAAGCAGGGGTTCAAAAACCGAAGCCCGGTAACTTTTATTTTTGATGATGGCTGCAATTATTCTTTTATGAAATTCGGTAGAGTCGATGTTTAAAATATTGCAGAGAGTGACTGTATCGGTTCCCTTTATTTTACCGGGTATCACCATTAAATCGTAGATGACTGTATTTTGTAAAATAGCATGGCCTTTGCGGTCAAAAACAATTCCACGGTCGGGATAAATTACTTTACGAAAAGTGCCCTGGTTATCAGCATCTATCCTGTATTTAGAAGAAAAAAGCTGCAGGTTTATCAATTGCATAAATATAATGATGAACATACCGGCAAAAACCAGCATGATTACATTTTTTCTTGATTGATTAAATACAGACAAGGGATTGGTTAATAGTTATTGGTTAATAGTTGATTGTGTTATACAGTATTTGTTTTAAATTTTTGCTGACGGCTGAACAACATTTCTGTAATGATTATTAAAAATAAACTCACAGCAGTTGATAATAATGTTTTTACCAGAAAATACCAGATGTTTCCAAACTGCCAGGCTTCCAGCAAAAACAACCAGGCATGATGAATAAAAGTAAGTACGCCGATAAAGATCATGTATGGTAAAGTGCCACCCAAACTTTTAAACGATGGTTCTTCGTAATTGTTATCGGCACCTTCCTGTGGTATAAGGAGGTTTACCAAAAAAGGACGGATATAGGCTATTAAAACACAGGCTGCCGTATGAAATCCGGGATGATGCCGGAAGCTGTCCATAACAAAGCCCAGTGCAAAAGCCACAAGCATTTGCTGTGTACGCCCCATGCGGAAAGGCAGCCAGATAATGAAAAGAAAATAGAGATAAGGCGTAACCATCTGGTGCAGGTGAATTTTATCCAGCACAAATACCTGTACCAGGATAAATAAGGAGAACCGGATAATATTTTTTATCAGCATATTCATATTTTCAACCTTGCTTACTGGCTTTTTTGTTTAACGGTATCTAAAATTGCTTTTATACTTTCGGCCTGTTTATTATCGATAACAAAAACAAATTCGAGGTTATAAAAATTTGCAGATGTTTTAAAATGTATCACATAATTACTGGTGCTTTTATCTGCTTTCACATCCTGAACAATTCCAATCATCATGCCTTTAGGAATACTGCTGGTGCTTAACCCGCTGGAGATGATAGTATCGCCTTTGGCAACTTTAGCAGTTTTAGGAATACCGTTCAGTGAAATAATGTTGGGTGTTTTTCCATCCCAGTTTAAAATACCACTCTCACCGCCTTTTAAAAGTTTTCCGCTCAGGTGACTGTCTTTATGCAACAGACTCATCACTACTGCATAATCTGCACTTACTTCTGTTATAATGCCCACCACACCGCTGTTTGGGTCAATAACACCCATTCCCTCTTTCATATTTTGAGAAGCACCCCGGCCCAAAACAATAAAATTATTTTGTGCTGCTACCGAATTGTAAACCACTTTGGCCGGAAAATAATGATACTTTCTGAACCGCTCCATCGAATCTACTTTAATAGAATCAATGATGAAATTGCTGGTAGTATCCGGATATTCAAAATCGGCTTTTAATTTATTATATAGTTTTTCATTGGCAGCTACCAATGAGTCGTTTGTTTTTTTAAGTTGAAAGTATGAAGTGATGCCACTGTATTCTTCGTTTATTTTGCCAGTTAACTGGTTGGCTGTTTTACTAAAGATGGCTTTGTGGTAGTTGCTGTAATGAACAATTAAATAGATACTGAAACCCTGTAACAAAAGAAACAGGATGAAATTAAAATACCGGCGAATGAAAAGAAAAATATTACGCATGGTTGAAAACAGCTACAAGGGGAAGAGCTTCAAGGGTGAAGCATTTTATTTTAACCTTATGCTAATTTTATTTACAAAGTTTGCCCCCTTGTGGCTTGCAGCTTGCAGCTTATTTGATAGATTACAGTTTGATTATTAAAGCCTGCCCCCTTGAGGCTTGCGGCTTCTTTCTATCTCATAACAAAAGGATACCTGTCGTAATGCTTTAACGCAATACCTGTACCTCTTACCACACTCTTCAACGGATCGTCTGCAATATGCACAGGCAATTTTATTTTTGCATTTAACCTTTTATCCAATCCACGCAGCAATGCACCACCACCGGTTATATACAAACCCCTGCGGTAAATATCAGATGCCAGTTCGGGAGGTGTTGTTTCCAATGCTTTCAAAATTGCCTCTTCAATTTTAAAAATACTTTTATCCAGTGCCTCTGCAACTTCCTGGTAACTTACCATTACCTGTTTTGGAATGCCGGTTACCAGATCTCTTCCGTTTACAGGAATATCATCGGGCGGATTGTCCAGGTCTTTCATTGCAGCGCCAACCTGAATTTTAATTTGCTCGGCAGTACGTTCACCAATTAATAAACTATGGTAGCGGCGCAATGCTTCCATAATGTCGGCAGTAAATTCATCGCCGGCAATACGGATACTCTGATCGCAAACAATACCGGCCAAAGCAATTACCGTAATACCTGTGGTACCACCGCCAATATCAATGATCATATTGCCAACGGGTTCTTCCACATCTATACCAATACCCAAAGCTGCTGCCATGGGTTCATGAATAAGATAAACTTCTTTTGCGCCTGCCTGCTCGGCACTATCCCGTACTGCACGTTTTTCAACCTCAGTAATACTGCTTGGTATGCAAATCATCATGCGCCAGCTTGGTGCAAACAATGGTTTTTTAGGGTAGATGAGTTTAATCATCTCCCTTATCATCAACTCGGCTGCGTTAAAATCGGCTATCACACCGTCTTTCAGCGGCCTAACCGTTCGTATGCTCTCATGGGTCTTTTCATGCATCATCAATGCTTTTTTGCCCACGGCTAAAATGTTTTTTGGATTATTCCGGTCTAAAGCAACAATGGAAGGTTCGTTTACCACAATTTCGTCATTATGAATAATGAGGGTATTTGCCGTACCAAGATCAATT
>JANMWP010000509.1:0-2893 GCA_031394065.1 Chitinophagaceae bacterium | reverse complement strand
CAAGGTTATTTTGATACATTAGCCGGTTCAATTCTTACTAAAATAAAAGCAGCGGAAGTTGAAGATGCGGCTACGGAAATAAGAGCCTTGTCTCCGATGTTGTATAGTATTCAAAACGAAAATGTTTTTAAAGTACCGCAGGGTTATTTTGAAGGGTTGAGCGAAACTGTTTTGAATTCGGTAAGCACACAGACAAAAGTGGTTAGCATGAAAAGGCGCACAACCACTTTCTTTAAATATGCTGTAGCAGCAGCTTTCACCGGTGTAATGGCATTGGGCATTTTTAAATTTACCGGTAACTCAACTGAAAAAATCGAATTACCTGATTATGTTACTGCCGGTTTAAAAATGCAGGATGTTGACCAAGAGCTTGCAAAAATATCGGATGCCGATATTGTAAAGTTTTTAGAGGCAAGTGGTACCGATGTTAAAACAGCCATGGTTGCCAACAGCATAGATGAAAATGAACTGCCTTCGCAGGAAGATTATTTAATGGATGAAAAAACTTTAGATAAATATCTGAATAGTATAAATGTCGATAATTAAAAAATCAAAATAACGGTCATGAAAAAATATTTACTCATATTAACCCTATTAGTTGGCAGTATTTCAATGGCTTTTGCCCAGGAAACTCAACCTGCAGATGAAATCACCAGGCAGGAAAAAATAAAATCCTTGTATGTTGCTTATGTAACTCAACAATTACAGTTAACACCGGATGAGGCCCAGAAATTCTGGCCCGTTCATACGCAGTTTGAAAATGATTTAAAGGGTGTGAATAAGGATTTGGCTGAACTGCCAAGGCAACAGGTTATTTTGGATATAAAGAAAAAGTATCAGGCCAATTTCGTCAAAATTCTGGGTAACAATCGTTGTGAACGTTTTTTCAGAATGAATGATGAATTTAAAAGAAAGTTAAGAGACAGGCTTCAAAATCAACGTAACAATCCAAATCGCCCCGATCAAAGGCCCAAAATGAGACGTGGACAATAAATAAAGATATTAAAACCAGCAAGCTCCCTTTCAGATTATACCCATGAAAGGGAGTTTTTCTTATGGCTTCTTTCTGTGTTTCCATGCTTCTCCCGAAAGAATCGGGACAAGTTGTGGCAAAACCATTTTTTTTCAATTTGCTTCCTTGATTTTTTGCCATTCCGCCCCTGTTCCCCTACCTTTGCAGCCTGAAAAAAAGGCCTTTTAATAAAAATATCAAATAACGATTATGGTAGAAATTAAACCAGACGAAATTTCGGCAATTCTTCGCCAGCAATTAAGCAATTTTAATGCAGGCGCCAGTTTGGAAGAAGTAGGAACAGTTTTACAGGTGGGTGATGGTATTGCCCGTGTTTATGGATTGAACAATGTTCGTTCCGGTGAACTGGTAGAGTTTGACAACGGCGTAAAAGCAATTGCCCTTAACCTGGAAGAAGATAACGTAGGTGTGGTATTAATGGGTGACAGTGCCGAAATTAAAGAAGGTGATAAAGTTAAACGCACGGGTCAGATTGCTTCTATTAAAGTAGGAGAAGGCATGAGCGGCCGTGTTATTAATACATTAGGCGAGCCAATTGATGGCAAAGGCCCGATAAAAGGCGAATTATACGAGATGCCGCTGGAGCGTAAAGCACCGGGCGTAATTTTTCGTGAGCCGGTAAAAGAACCACTGCAAACAGGTATCAAAGCCATTGATGCGATGATTCCTATTGGCCGTGGACAACGTGAGTTGATCATTGGTGACAGGCAAACCGGTAAATCGGCCATAGCTATTGATACCATCATCAATCAAAAAGAATTTTACGCAGCAGGGAAACCTGTTTATTGCATATACGTGGCTATTGGCCAAAAAGCTTCTACCATTGCAGGTGTAATGAAAACTCTGGAAGAGTATGGTGCGATGGCTTACACAACCATTGTTGCTGCATCTGCTTCTGATCCTGCTCCATTACAGTTCTATGCACCATTTGCCGGAGCTGCGATAGGAGAGTTTTTCCGTGATACCGGAAGGCCTGCATTAATTATTTATGATGATCTTAGTAAGCAGGCTGTTGCTTACCGTGAGGTTTCTTTATTGTTAAGAAGACCACCGGGACGTGAGGCTTATCCGGGTGACGTATTCTACCTGCATAGCCGTTTACTGGAAAGAGCTGCAAAGGTTGTTTCTAAAGATGAAATTGCACAGCAGATGAATGACTTGCCGGAATCTATCAGGCATTTGGTAAAAGGTGGTGGTTCTTTAACGGCACTGCCAATTATTGAAACACAGGCCGGTGACGTATCTGCTTATATTCCTACAAACGTAATTTCTATTACCGACGGACAGATATTTTTGGAAGGCAACCTGTTTAATGCCGGTATTCGTCCTGCAATTAATGTGGGTATATCTGTAAGCCGTGTGGGTGGTAATGCACAAATCAAATCAATGAAAAAAGTTGCAGGTACTTTAAAATTAGACCAGGCACTTTACCGGGAGCTTGAAGCTTTCAGTAAATTTGGTGGTGATCTGGATGCTGCTACTAAAAACGTAATTGACAAGGGTGCAAGAAACGTGGAAATATTAAAGCAGTTACAATATTCACCTATGAGTGTTGAAAAGCAGGTTGCCATGATATATCTGGGAACACAGGGTTTACTGAGAGAAGTTGCTGTTAAAAATGTAAAGGCATTTGAAGAGCATTTCTTAATGGAAATGGAAAACAAACATCCCGAGGTTTTGGCTGAATTTAAAAAAGGTAATTTGAGCGATGATGGTATTGCTAAAGTTACTGAGTTAGCCAAAGGGTTAACCGGGCAGTATAAAGCTTGATAAGTATACTTATTTTTTTAAAAGGAGAGAAGCGATTCTCTCCTTTTTTTATAAATTAAAAAAGCTTTTGTTTTAGTTTAATAACTAAAC